>NZ_JBDQQS010000027.1:0-47342 GCF_039888615.1 Hoeflea sp. CAU 1731
TCGAACCCCACGGCTATCTGTCAGGTATCCTGACTGCAATTGCACAGGGCCACAAACAGGCCGACATCAACGAACTGCTTCCCTGGAACTACGCAAAGACCCTGTGACCGGCGCACCGCTTACATTGGTTCGCTTGACGCGTTTTCCTATTTCCGTGAAATGTTTGAACGGTTTCCGCAAACCATGGCAAACAACTATCTGAAATTGTTGCGGAAAGCTGGAAACCACTATGTAGTCAAGCACAACCTCAATGAGGAAATTGCGGATCTGACACTAAATATGTAAACCCCCAAAAAAAAACCCGAAATACTATTCCGAATTGGATGAAACACTCTCAAGACTGAAATATATTAAAAATAAAGAGCGTATTTCTCAATAAGATAGACAGAATTTATAGTATTCTATTTTCGGATATTTTTTTCTCTATCGATTGAACCTTCTGATCTATTGCTATTAGTTTTTTCTCAAGCATGGATATGCCTACTACAACTTTATCAAGCTCATTATTGGATCTGTTACTCGATAAGGATTTTTTGATTTTTTTCTTTTTCTTGAATTTCAGAGGTCGTATTGCCACTGCAATTGCATCGAGAACACCATGCGTAAAGTAATTAAAATATATATTTTTTCTGTATTTGAGTTCATTTCGACCTTCTAATATTCGCGAGAACGTTTTAAAATCATTTATTTTGATGAATACTACTAATTTTGATCCTCTATTACCTATTTTGTATCTATCTATTACGTATTTTATATTATTCTTTTTGTATGAATTAACAATTGGATATAGTAGTGAGAAAAAATCCGGCCACTTCTCGTTACCACATTTTTTCGACGTCCATTCAATTTGAGCAATTGTCCATCTTAACAGAAGATCTCTGTAATTCGGAAATACGCCTTCCTTTATGAGCCATGTCTCAATGATCTCATGGTGCGCAAATATTCCGAACAATTGACTACTACCGCTATCCATCGTTTGTCCGACGCGATTCACACGGTGCTTGCACAGCTTTTCCGGAACAAGCGCGATGGAGTTCGACTTTATAATTGTAGCCCAGTGGAACGGATTATCTTCAAAGAAGAAATCTCCTACAGGAAACCTGATCCGGTTTTCCTCCAGCAGGGAACGACGATACACCTTGCGCCAGGGAACCGCGATAAATTGTAAAAACTTCTTTCGGCTCTTCTCATCCAGCTTAACGCTCTTGATACCGGAGAAGTCCTTCCATCTCCTCTCATCAGCCGGATCGGTCAGATCGCCTGTCAGAGAATCAGTCAGGTAGTAATTGCACATAGCCAGCGCGCAATCCTCCGATACGGCCGCATCGACGAGTTTGCCAAACATGGTGGGATCGTAGATGTCGTCACCATCGGCGAACCCGACAAAGGTTCCACTCGCCATTTCCAGGCCAATATTCGCAGGCGTCGCTACTCCACCGACACTGTTTGTTTCTTGAAGCACCGGGATTATGCGTGGATCCTTCGCAGCAAGTTCGCGGATGATATCAGCAGATCCATCGGTTGAACCGTCGTCTACAACGATGATCTCGATATCCTTTATCGTCTGGTCGATCAGATTGCGGATACAATCACCGATATAGTCCTTTACATTGTAGCTGGTTACAATGATCGAAAGCAGCGGCATCTAAATATCCTCCACAAATTTCGGCCGACCGAAATGGCAGTCCAGCAATTCATCAGCCACCTTCGGCATTCGACTTTTTGCTTTGAGATAATCGTCGAACCTCAGATCCCGGAATGATCTTTCGAGTTCCTCAATGAATCGTGGATAATAGGGTCTATCGATCTTGTTTATCGCCCATTTGGCCATATCCAGCTTGAAGTGGATAAACCTCTGATAGAACAGCCTTCTCAACCTGGGGCTCTGATCGAACAGGACGTCTACGTCATCCAGCGCCCGGAAAAGTTCGAACCGTACTTCGTTTTTTCGGTTCGTAATATTGTTGCCCGTAGCCGGGACTATGTGAAAACAGACGGATTCATTGATCATCACAATGCGCTCGGACAACATCAGTGACTGCCAGTGCGCGAATATATCATTGTTGACTTTCGTTTCGGAAAATCGAAGTCCGATTCTTCTCGCATAGTCCGCTCTGATGACTTTCGTCCACGGGTAGTTCGTCATCTGCAGCAAGCTGGGCGACTGTTGAATCTTCGTCACCCGCGATGGCGTATCTCCGAGAATCTCGTCCCAGCGTCTTTCATCGGAGGGATGCATTTTACCGGAATCAGAAAACGCTGCATTCGTTCCGTACTCGTACCTGGCTATCGACAGGTCTGCGCCCGTGAACTCGAGCGCGGCGATCATCTTTTCGAGCACTCCCGCGCAAAGATGGTCGTCTGCATCGAAAAACAGCAAGTATTTTCCGGACGCCTCTCCTAGCCCGCTGTTTCTGGCAACACCCGCGCCACGATTTGCGCCGAGTAAAAAATATCGAACAGCTGGAATTTCAGACTGAAGTTCTTTTATGATGTCGCACGAGTTATCTGTAGACCCATCATCCACAATTATGAATTCGTGCTGCTCCGTATACTTCCTATCTATATCACGCACTGTATGTGAAATAAATTTTTCAACATTATATATTGGAATTATTATAGATAATTTCATTATATTACTTTTTTTACATGCGACGACTATTGTTTTCTACAAAGCTTCGAGCGGCTGCCAGCGCATTGTCAATCGATATATCCATGTCGATATAGGAATAGGTCCCGAGGCGACCGACAAAGGTGACGCCCTCTTCCTGCCTGCATCGTTCCTCGTAGTCTTCGAGCAGTTTTTTATCGCTCATCAGCCTAATGGGGTAATAGGGTATGTCATCCTTCCCGCAGGAGCGGCTGTATTCGCGAAAAGCGATAGTCTTGTCGAAATTTTCCATCTCCCACGGAGCAAAGAACTTGTGCTCGGATATTCGTGTGAACGGAACGTCCGGATCCGGATAGTTAATGACCGCAGCGCCCTGAAACTCGCCGTCTTCCCAAACGGGTTCGAAATCGAGGGTTCGATACCCCAACCTCCCAAGATCATGATTAAAATACCTGTCTAGCGGGCCTGAATAAAACACATGCGCAAATTCTTCATCCAAGGTTTCATAAGGGCAGTTCAACCTGACCTCGATCGACTCGTGAGCAAGAATGCTCGAGACGAGACTCGTGTAACCTTCTTTAGGAATACCCTGGAAAGGATGACTAAAATAATTGTCGTCATAGTTGAATCTCAGTGGCAGCCTTTTCAATATGGAGGCAGGCAGTCTGGATGGATCTATGCCCCATTGTTTTCTCGTATAGCCGTCAAAAAATGCCTCATATAGCTGAGGCCCAACGAACTTTAACCCTTGCTCTTCAAAACTCCGGGGATGTTCAATATCACCACAAGCCATTCCGGCGATAAAGGATTGAGCCTCTTTCGGTGAAAAGACTTTTCCGAAAAACTGATTGATCGTGTGCAAGTTTATCGGCATCGAGTAGACCTGTCCGCGAACAACAGCTTTTACCCGATTGATGTAAGGCATCATCCGACAAAACCGGTTTATGTAGTCCCATACCTGAACATTCGCGGTGTGAAAGATATGTGGACCATAACGGTGAACCATTATCCCTGTGTCGCTGTCACGCTCGGTATGACAATTCCCGGCGACATGCGATCGTTCATCGACTACGAGGACCTTGAAACCATTTTCAGCAAGTTCGCGTGCAATGACCGCTCCGCTGAATCCAGCTCCGACAGCACAAATACGTTTCAAAATTCGAGATCCAGTTTGTTGCTTTTCGAGCATGCTTTCAAAAAAGAAAATCTCAACGGTCCGTCTCCACAGCTGCACCAGAAAGCCAGTTGCTCAAATCACGCTTCAGAATTCTACCTAAACGTTCAATCTCGGCGGTATAGTGGTCGATCAACACATTACGCGCGTCCCTGCTGAGACGCGGTAGCTCGTCCCAACCAAGTCTGGATGCTTTTGTTTCGCTCTCATTCACCACGAACTCCAGACTATCGTCGCTCAAATCATAATCCACGCCCAACTGCTCGAAGATGTGCTGACACAGAGATCGCTTGTCTGCCAATTCATCATATAAGTGGAAATGCATAACAGAAAAAATTGACAACCAATGCTCTGTGATAGAGGCGTACATTCCCAACTCAAGCATCTTGAAATCGTTGGTTATGTCAGTGATCTCGGGCGTCCTGGAAATGCGTCCCGCCATCATGTGGTGCCGATAAGCTGACTCGTAACGATCTACAGGGTTGCGAAAAAGCACAATAAGTTTCGGTTTTCCGAGTATTTCATAAATATTGCATGCGATATCTACGTCACCATCAGGCAGGCGATAATAATGTGGCGTGCTCTCAAAATAGTAGCGAACACCATTGGTTTCAGGAAAATGCCCCGCATACTCAGCAATTCGCTTTTTGCATGAGCTCCTGTTGAAGAAATTCAGCTCCTTCGGTCTCGAACCATAAAATTGGGGAGACTTTTTTAGCGTGTGATGTAGCCAGGTTGTTCCCGATTTTTGACAACCGGTAATCAACAGGTTGGGTAATGGCATGCAATCGCCTTCAAAATTTCTAAATATTCATACTTCTTTTGGCGCTAAACTAAACCGCTAGTAGCTAACCTGTTCCGATACGGCAACCGCATCAGCGGTGAAAAACTGAAATGTCGGGAAGTAAAGCAATCTGCGATGTGATGTGGTTTGTGCTCTGAGAAACCAGGCCCACACCCGACAGAAGTAGTCCATGGGAATTATCCGACGCTAACGCGTAGTCCGTCAACCCGACGACACAGAGCGACAAGATACTCGGCAGCTACCCGCAGGAAACAGGCCCCTGGTCAACCGTAATGAGCTTGTCCGTGGCGAAGCCGTCGGCGCGGGCTTTTCTGATCAGATGCTGTCTGAGCGCTTCCGGCATTGAAGGTTCGCGCCCGAGGATCCAGAGATATCGCCTGTTCGATCCGGATATAACGGCCCAGTTGTAATTTTCCCTGTCCAATTCGAAGACGTGATAGCCTGCGGCGAACGGCCAGAAAAACCGGACGGATAGACTGCCCACATCGGGACCCTGCTGGAAAGCGGCCTTGCCTGTCACGGTTTTCCACTTGCATGACTTGCGATCGAACCCGCGATTGGTCACCAGCAATCCGCCGTTCTTCAGCAATTCGTAGGTGGCCGTCACATTGGTCAGATTGCGTTCGAACCGATGGTCGAGCCGCATGATTTCATACCACGTGCCGGCGTATCGGGAGACGTCGAAATCGGTGACCGGCTCCACCGTATAGGGTTTGGCCGTGCATCCGGCGATCACCGCGCACACGATTGTGCAAACCAGAATAGAGAACTGACGCACTGTCGCCATGGCGTTATCGATACTCCCCCGTGTCTTCCGCAACACCTATGCATGACATTAAGACTATTTTTTAAACCAATCGAAATTTTATGGCCCTGATACAGAAAAGAACCCCGTCAATACTTGCCAGCGCAGCGTCCGATGCTCTCGTCCGTTCTGCCGACCGTATCGCCATCAGTCTTATACTCACCTGCTTGCAGATGCATCATTGGCGGCATTCAAATGATCGCTGACCGCATCAAGAATCAGTTTCCCGAAATCCTCCAGCTTTTTCGGTCCAACGCCATTCACGGCCGACATTTGTTCCAGATTCGCAGGCTTTTCACGCGTAATTTCTTGCAACGTCCTGTCAGAGAAAATTACGTAGGCAGGAACGTTTCGTTCGTCCGCCAGCTCTCGACGCAATCTTTTCAGTCGTTGATACAACTCCATGTCTACGTCCGAAAAATCGTCCGTTTTGCTTTTGGACCGCGCAGAGCGCAAAATGGCTTTGGGGTTGCTGATCTCCCGATACCGGAATTGCTGGGCGTCCTTCAAAACCAGACAACCCGTTCTGCTCAACCGCAGTCCCCCAAAACGTCCAATATCAATTATCAGATAACCGCCGGCGACTGCCTGGCGAATGAAGGCTCGCCAAAAGAGCTTGGGGTGTTCGTGACCAACTCCGAATGTCGGCAACTTGTCGTGACCAAGCGAGATAATCCGCTCTGTCGAACTGCCCGTCAAAATGTCGATGATATGGTTCGCGCCAAATCGTTCACCAGAGCGCACAACAGCAGATAAAAGCATCTGCGCCTCGGTGGTTCCGTCGATCAAGGTCGGCGGATTTTGGCAAACGTCACAATTCCCGCAGGCTTCGGTTTCCTCCTCACCAAAGTAGGAAAGGAGCAACACGCGGCGGCATTGTGTCGCCTCGCTGTAGGCAAGCAGCGTATCAAGACGCTTGTGTTCCTTTCGCTTGTATTCATCTTCGCTGCTGTCTTGTTCGATGAATTGGCGGCGCGTTCGGATGTCATCCAATCCGAAAATCATGAAGGCGTCCGCCGGCGCGCCGTCTCGACCAGCACGACCGATTTCCTGATAATAGGCCTCCATACTACCCGGCAAATTCAGATGAAAAACGAAACGGATATCCGATTTGTCGATTCCCATTCCGAATGCGATCGTCGCCACCATGACAATCGCCTCATCTGACATGAACAACTCCTGGTTCTGTTGGCGATCTTCGTTCGACATTCCCGCATGATAAGGCAGACCGCAGATCCCGTTTTCTGAGAGGAATGAAGCGACTTCTTCGGTCAAGCGTCGTGAGGCGCAATAAACGATCCCGGATTGATCACGCCGCGTTTCAAGGAAATCCATGAGCTGATTTCGCCATTGAGTCTTTGGCGCAACGCCGAGCCAAATGTTCGGTCGGTCAAACCCATGGACGATCGTGTCGCCGTTTCCGCCAAAGAGTTTGTCTGCAATGTCGCTCCGGGTCGTAGAATCGGCCGTGGCCGTGAAACCGGCAATCGTCGCATCGGGGTAGCGCGCCTTCACGTGTTCGAGCGCTGCATAATCCGGTCGAAAACCAGTCCCCCATTTCGAGATGCAATGTGCTTCGTCAACGATGAACATGCCAGGATTGATGGCGTCGATAACTGTCAGCATTCGTTCAGTCATTAGCCTCTCCGGCGACATGTAGAGTATTCTTGCATCGCCGCTTTGCACCTTGCGCCACTCGACAATGTTGCTTTCACGGGTTCGTCCGGAATGGATGCAGGCGACTGCAACACCATTGGCTTCCAGCGCCGCCGCCTGATCGTTCATGAGGGCTACGAGCGGCGATACAACAATCGTCAATCCGTCTCGCACGATGGCTGGTATTTGATAGCAAAGCGACTTACCGGCGCCGGTCGGCATGACAGCGAGAACATTCCGACCCCCCAACAACCTGTCTACGATTTCCTCCTGCCCCGGGCGAAAACTGTCGAAGCCGAAGGTCTCTTTAAGAACGCTAAGTGCAGTTTGTGAATGGTTCATTCGGTAAAAACCGGAAGTCAGGCCAAATTTCAACTGACGCCTACATCGCAATAAAGATCCTGTTTAACAAGACGCCGCTGCCGTTCACAGTTTTTGTGATCCGTCACAGCACTGGTTTTGGCAAGTTCAGATTTAGAGGTAGAAGTTGCGCTGCAACGCGCCACTGACCTTGTGATCAAGGCGCTCGACCAGGTGATTGCCACCGGACGGCCGGCACCTGGAAATTCGTTTTGTCGTATACGCCGATTGGGAAAATTGCCGCCCCAAAATTCCGCAAGCCGCATCAGCTTCCCCCTCGCCTGGCGGTTCCCGGCTTTTATCGATTGAAGAGAAGAGCTTGCCGGTACAACAAACCATTGTTGATTAAAGCCATCCGCTCACCGGAGCCTGCCTGATCCGATGGTTGGAAGGGCCACTTCCTGTTCCGCAAGGCCCGTTGAATTGCGGTCGTCCTCCAGCGCGCTTGCCGACCGCCCTGACGTCAGCAATCTGAAACTGGCTTCGATCCCGTCCACCGCTTCCCGCAGCGACGGCACCAGAACTTCATCGAGATTGGGCGCCGAGACGGCCGAGCGGAAATAGGTAAGTCCAATCGTGGCAAGCACCCGATCCCCGTGAAAGATCGGCATGGCGATAGTCGAGGAGTTCTTCGGCTCCACATGCGGGTCGCGGATGGCGTAGCCGTGTTTCGCCACGAAGGACCGCACCCCGGCAACCGTGGCGTCCAGATTGCTCGGCTTGTCTTCCGGGTTGGTGGATTTCTTCAGCGACTGGACAAGGATCTCCCGTTCCTCATCGGGACAACACGCGAGATAGGCGCGACCGAGGGCGCGGGACACCAGGCTGAGACGCATGTTCAACGTTGCGTGAAAGGGCGAGACCGGGCTGTCCGGAATGGTGGAGAACCGGACCGAAACGTGCGCGCCGTCGAGCAGGGCGAGCGCAATCGGCCATTTGTGGCGACGCGTGAGATCGCTGCACCAGGGCCGCGCCGCCTCAACGATCATCGGCGCTCCGTGGAAACCGGCGCTGAGCGCCGGCACGAGCGAGGTCACGCAATAGCCGCCGATCATCTTGTCGTTGGCGACATAGCCCTCACTGACCAGCGTATGGAGCAAACGCACGATCGTCGGCTTCGGCAGGCCCGTATCCTTGTGAAGATCGCGCACCGTCGCAACGCGCCGCTGATTGATCGAGCGTAGAAGGGTCAGGGCCCTGACGACGGACTGGACTGGTGGATAATGCGCCACGAAACAGCCTGTCTAAACCAAGGAGCAATACATGTTTCTATCCTCCCGGAGCTGACACCGCCTTGTCCGGATCCATGTGCAGGACGACCTTGCCTATCTGGGCGTTGGCATCCAGCACCGCGTGGGCTTTCGCTACCTCCTCAAGCGGGAAGCTTGCACATATGGGCATACGGATAGCACCGGAGGCAAGCAGTGGCCAAACCAATTCGACAAGTTCGGCGGCGAGCCGGCCTTTATATTCAGCCGGGCGCGGCCGAAGCGTCGACCCGGTGAGCGTCAGACGGCGGCGCACGATCGCCCGCACATTCACGTCTGCATTGGCGCCCAGATGGCTTGCCAGCAGCACGAGGCGGCCGTCATTGGCCAACAGATCCAATTGCCTGCCCGTGTACGGACCAGCCTGTCCATCCATGATGACATCAAAGCCTTCCGCGCCGTTGAGCGCGCAAAGCTCCTTGTCCCACGCGCCGTGATAGTCGACCGCGCCATCAACGCCGAATTGCTTGAGAACCTCGATCTTTTCCGCTGTGCCGGCGGTTGCGAAGGTGCGGGCCTGACGCAGCTGTTTGGCGATCTGGAGTGCTGCGAGACCAACGCCGCTGGTCCCGCCCTGCATCATGAAGCTTTCACCCATTTCGAGACGGCCGAGCCAGATCAGGTTGTTCCAGGCCGTCATGAAGACTTCGGGAAGAGCCGCCGCCTGACTGAAACTGAAGCCTGCCGGCAAGGGCATGCACTGCAGCGCCGGGACAACGCAGTAATCCGCATATCCACCGCCATTGACCAAGGCGCAGACCGCGTCTCCGGCCTTGAGACCGTCGACGCCTGATCCGATCGCCTCGACGACGCCAGCGACATCGAGCCCCAAAATGTCGGAGGCGTCAGGCGGCGGCGGGTAGAGACCGCGCCGCTGCTGGACGTCGGGCCGGTTGACGCCGGCGGCAAGCACGCGAATGAGAACGTCGCCAGGACCCGGTTCAGGGCGCGCGCGCGCGCGCAACTGCAGCACCTCCGGTCCACCTGGCTCGTCGAATTCGATTACACGCATGGTCATGTCTGCTCCCATTCGTCTGGCAGAGGCACGCCGCGATCGCGCGCGAGGATTGCCAGGCTCGCCTGCGCGGCTGGCGACAGGATGACGGCGTCCGGGGATGCATGAATAGCCCTGTGCTTGCGCTCGCCCGGAACAAAGAGCTCATCGGTCCCTGCGGCGCGACGGGACGACTTCACGCGCTCGACTGCAACGTCCACATCGGACAGGAAATCCTCCGTCGGACGGAAGAAGGCCGGATCGAGGGCGATGAAAAGATGCGAGCAGTCCATCGGCTTGGTCAGCTTGCCTTTCATCGGACCGATCTCCGTTCCGGGCGCGCCGGCTGAAAGCGTCGCACTCAGAAGATCGATCATGAAGGATAGCCCGAAGCCCTTCGGTCCGGCTGCGGGAAGCAGCAAGCCCGCAAGCGCGGCGACCGGATCGGTGGTCGGAGCACCGTCGCTGTCGACGGCCCAGTCGTCCGGGATCGGCTTACCCGCCTGCCGGGCCATATGGATCTTGCCGAGAGCGCCCTGGCTCGTCGCCATGTCGAAGACCACCGGCGGATGCTCTCCGGCGGGAACCGCTATCGCCAGCGGATTGGTCCCGACCAGAGGCTCGGCTCCGCCCGGCGCCGGCATGACGGCGCGGGCGTTGGTCATGCAGACGCCGACGAGATTGTCGTCGGCCGCCATCTTCGCATAGCGACCGGCCGCGCCGAAATGAAAGGAATGGCGGACCGAGCTGACGCCGATTCCAAACTGTCGCGCGGATTGCATCGCATGTTTCATTGCTTTTCCGGCAACCAGATGGCCAAGCATGTGCCCGGCGTCGATAACCGTGACGGCGCCGCGATCTTCGACTGACGCCGGTTCGTCGGCAGGCTTCGCCATGCCGGCTTCCAGATAGTTAACGTAGTTCTCCGCCTGAAGAACGCCGTGCGACGGCAGTGCCTGCTGATCCGCCTCGATCAGGGCCAACGACACCTCTTTCGCGCCTGCCCTGGAAAGCCCTGCAGCGATAAAAATATCTGCAAGCAGATCGCGCACCACGGCGACCTGAAACGTGCGCTGCGCGTAATCCTGACTGGTCATGGCCTCCTCCATACTCATCCATCGTCCATGCCACAGGCCTGTCCGGCATCGTACGTAAACAATGGTATATTCCACGATGCGGAACAAGCTCAACGGGATGTCGAAAGCGCCGGTCCGAGCTGTTTAGTCTTTCGCAGACAGCGAATGGAGGAGACTCAATCATGTCGACAATGTCCTGGCCAGCCGCGCCCGGCAGTTTTCGCGAGCGCCTTGCAAGCGGCGCGCTGTGCGCAGGCACTTTCGTGAAGACCCCGACGGGTCATGCCACGGAAATCCTGGGCGATCTCGGATATGATTTCGTTGTGGCGGATGCGGAACATGCGCCGCTCGATCGCACAGCGCTCGACAATGTCATGCAGGCCGCCGGTCGCGATCGCATTCCGGTGCTGGTTCGTGTGCCGAGCGGCAATTCCTGGCATTTGCTTTCGGTTCTCGACTGCGGCGCAACCGGCGTCGTCGTACCGCATGTGATGAACGCAATGCAGGCTGAAGAGATCGCCAAGTCCTGCCGGTATCGCGGCGGTCGGCGCGGTTTTTCCGCCGGCACGCGTGCGGGACGCTTCGGCGGCGAGGCGCGCTGGGATCTCGTCGACCGCGCCGACGCCGAGACGGTGGTGATCGCTCAGATCGAAGACCCGGAAGCCGTCGACAATGTCGAGGAGATCGCGGCGGTGGACGGCGTCGACGCGCTTTTTATCGGGCGCGGCGACTTGACGGTCGCCTATGGCGCCCCGTCCAACGACGCCGACGTCATCGAGGAAGCCTCGCGCCGGATCGCCGACGCTGCAAAGAAGCACGGCAAAGCTGTCGCTGTCTTTGCAGCCAGCATCGCCGAGGTGGAGAAGTTGAGGAAAATAAGAGCCTCGATCGTCGTCTATTCGGCCGATCAGAGTTTCCTGCGCGCGGGCGCCAGGAAAGCGCTGGAGGACATCCGGGCGCTCGACGGCGCCTGACGCCGATCGTCAGGCCGTTTCCTTTTCCGGCATCGGATAGTCGTCCGCGTTGCACACGAATCCGGGACGCTCCGAAAAATCCATCCTGGGTGGCGAGAAAAGGTCGATGAGCCACGCCGTTTCGTCGCCGATATTACGGCTGGTGTGGATGACCTGGGCCGGAATGATCAGCACCGACGGACTTCCCACCTCAAGCGCCTCGTCCGGCTTCCATTCGTTCATGTTCTTGCTCCATGGCCAACGCAGATGGTGGACGTATTTGCCTTCCAGCAGCAGCGACGCCTGTTCATAGTCGGCATGCGAATGGGGACTAAGGGCAGTGACGTCGCGCGGCTCTGTGCGCTTGCGCATGGCGTTGACCATGATGTTGGTGCTGCGGAACACGCGCATGTTGGAATCCGGCCTATCGTACTCGTCAGGAAGATAGGTTCTCAGCTTGAAACCGTCCGTGGGAGTTGGCCAGGCGACGAGTGGCGCACATTCCGGCGCGCCGTCCGAATAGGTGTCGGTATTGACCGACATTTCCACCAGATCAGTAGCGCGGTTCGAGAAGACCCGGACCACGAGGCCGCCCTGTGCAGAGACTACGGAGCTCTTGCCGGGCGGCACGATTGTGATGCTGCTGGCCTTCGCGTCGATCGCGTGCGATCCGGCTTCGATCCGGGCTTCGGCTTCCGGCAGGATAACCCAGTATTCGTCGGGATTGTCTGTGCGCTCGAGCGATATGCCGGGCGACAGCCGGCTCACGGCCACGACGAGGTTCGCCCCGCGCGTGATCCAGGTCTCTTCACCGCTCCCGGAAATCTGTGGTGGTTCCTTCGAGTGGTCAGCCAGGCTCTCCGGTCTGGTCTGGGTCATATCGATCTCCTTGCCTCTTGGAGTTGGCGCTTGTCAGCTTGTCGAAGCCTGCCGACCTTCGCGCAATTTGCGCTTGATTTCGGAGAGCTTGTCAGTGGCCGCTTTGGTAAGGTCCGCGTATCGCGAATGCCCGTGAGCATCGATTGCGACCAGGAGCGGGCCGAAATTCTCGACCTCGAAACGCGACAACCGAAACTGCGTGATAAGATCGTCCCATCCTGTTTCGACGAGCCTCTTGACGCCTTCCGTCAGCAGGGGCGCCGCGCCACCGATCATCGAGAAATAAACGCAGCCGGTTTCCTGCAGAGCGTCGACGCAGGACTGATCCATGCCGCCCTTGCCGCCCACCGCCGTAAAGCCGAAATGGCGGACCAGCGTGGGCATGAAGGCGTTGAATCGCGTGCTCGTCGTCGGGTTTACATATTCCGTGACGACGCCGTCCGGCGTATCGATGTTGCAGCTCCCCATATGCAGGAAAACGGCGCTCTTCAGATCGATCGGCGGCTCTTCGGATCGGGCAATCGCATCCATGATCCGCTGGTGGGTCGGAAACCCTGCCGTCGTTATGATCTCGCCGTCCAGATAGACGACGTCGCCAATCCTGAGTTTGTCGATGTCGCCCCTATCGAGGGGCGCCTTCAGCCTATACTCACTCAATGCGTTCTACCTCGCCGGAATTGTAGATCTTCGCGCGCGTGCGCCGATTGATCCAGCAATTGAATGCAATCGCAACAGGCGTAAAGCCATGTCCCGACGCATAGTCGATGTGAACACCGAATGCGGTTGTGACGCCGCCGGTGCCCATTGGACCGAAACCGGTCGAATTGACCGCTTCCAGAAGGCGCTTTTCCATATTGGCGAGGATCGGCTCGGGGTTGGTCGTGCCAAAAGGCCGCAATGTCTGCTGCTTGGCCAGCCGTGCAGCATGGTCGAAGGAGCCGCCAATGCCGATTCCGATGGTGACGGGAGGACAGTGCTGCGATCCCGCCCTGACCACCATGTCCATGATCCAGGCTTCGATCTCGTCCAGCGTCGGATAGGAAAAGATCTCGAGCGCCGCCCAGCGGCCGCCCCCCAGAGCCTTCGGAGCGCAGGTCACGTCGATGTAATCGGCGCCCGATATCATATCCCACGAGACGATCGGCATGTCTTTGCCGTGGTAGCTGCGCTCGCCTGTAAGAGGATTGGTGACAAACTTGAGGATCGGCGGTTCGATCGTTTCGACCAGATCCGCAAAGCCATCAACGATCGCCTGCTTGATGTCGCCCCCAAATTCGACGCCTGTTCCGATTTTGACCGAATAGGTCGGAACGCCCGAATCGGAACACAGCAGGGTGTCTTCGGCTTCCGCGCGCTCAGCGCTCCTCAGCATGAATCCGAGGGCCTTTTTCGGCGCGTCCTCGGTTTCGGCGTCCAGGGCCGAACGCAGAGCGACCTTCGAATCCTCCGGAATTTTCTTGAGCGACCATTCGTAGAGGTCCCTGGTCGTCGATTTCATCATTTCATATGTGACGGGCACCTGACGCTACTCTCCTCCACCCTCGGTCCGATGGATGGGAAACTAATCCCGCGATTGCGAGAATGACAGATCGGGCGCAAGCGCATTCCGCATCATGAAACGCGCGCAAACGCCAATTGTATTGCGCGGCCGTTCGCGAAACGATTTCGCAACAAAACACAAGACGTCGAATTGCAAAGGACCAGGGATGGGAGCCGCTGAAAATCGCGCGGAAGCGCTTCGCTTGATAGATACGATCGATGAATCACGCGCCGACGCCTTGATGAAGGGCGCGGTGGATTTGCACGTCCATTCGGGCCCGTCGGTCATGGCTCGCCAGGTCGACCACTTCCAGGCCGTGGAAGAGGCGGCCGCCGCCGGCATGCGGGGCATTCTTTTCAAGGATCATCACTATTCGGTGGCGCCGTTCCTGCCGATCATGGAGCGCGTGCTTGGCCATCACGGCGTGGCCATGTACGGCGGCGTCGTGCTCAACAACACCATCGGCAGTCTTAACCCGCATGCGGTCGACTTCAATCTGAAGTCTGGCGCCAAGCTCGTCTGGATGCCGACCGCGCATTCTCTCAATCATATCCGCAACACTCACCGCAAATCGCGGTTGGCGACCAATGTGCAGTTGAAGAAACCTGTAGCAGTCTCGGTTCTCGACGCGCGCGGCGACCTGCTCGACGAGTGCAAGGAAATTCTTGATTCCATCGCGGAATTCGATGCAATCCTGTCTTCTGGCCACCTCCATATCGGCGAGGTCTGGGTGCTGTTCGAGGAAGCCAGGGCGCGCGGCGTCAAACGGCTTCTCGTCAACCATCCCATGTACGGCCTGCACTGTACGGCTGACGACGTTTCCGAACTTGTCCGCATAGGGGCCCTGATCGAGCAATCGGCCTGTCTTTATGTCGATTCCCGGTTCAACTATTTCACGCCGGAAGAACTGCGCGAGCACATCGACGCGGCCGGCCCCGCCCATTCCGCGCTCGGTTCGGACCTCGGGCAGGTGGACAATCCATCTCCCGTCGAAGGGTTGAAACAGATGATCCGTCTGTGCCTCGCGCTAGGTTACACCGACGAAGAAGTGAAGCTGATGGTTCAGGACAATCCTGCACGCATCGTCGGATTGCAGTAAGCTTAGAAGGGACGCCGCGGCTGTTCCGGTTTGCAAACCCGGTCGGGCATGGATCGATGCCGGGTGGGGAGGTATGACGCATGAGTGAACAAGAGGTCGATACGTTCGATCGCGAGACGCCCGGTCGGCCGTTGCCGTCATTTGCAAGATGGTACGTGCGAATTGCGACCATCGCCATTCTGCTGCTGGCGATCAATCAGGCGTTTAATACACGCTTCTTCGTCGACATCACGTTGATCACGCTGCAGTTCAACTACGTCATCATCGCGCTGGCGCTGTCATGCGGTTTTCTTCTGATGGCGCCGTCGAAGCATCAGTACGATCGTCCCCCGGGCGTTCTCGACTGGCTGCTGGTCGCCGTATTGATTGCGACCTGCGCCTTTTTCTTCGCCAATTCCTACAGCATCTCGCTGCTCGGCTGGGAGGTCTCACCCCCGTTCTGGGCGATCATAGCGTCTTTCGCGATGTGGGTACTGGTGCTGGAAGCCGGCCGAAGGGCAGGCGGTCTTCCGCTGGCGATCATCGTCTTCGTGATGTCCACTTATCCGCTCTACACGGAATATCTGCCTGCCGCGATTGCCGGCTTCGGTTCCTCGGCCGAGTATGTCGCAGCCTATCACGCCATGGGGTCGGAAAGCATTATCGGCATTCCGTTGAGAACGTTTGCGAGTCTCATAATCGGCTTCATCATCTTCGGCGCCGCCCTGCAGCGCACGGGCGCAGGCCAATTCTTCATGGACGTGAGTTTCGGACTGCTCGGCCACGTCCGGGGCGGGCCGGCCAAGGTATCGATCTTTTCCAGCGGCCTGATGGGCTCAATGAGCGGATCGGTCATCACCAATGTGCTCACGACGGGCGTGCTTACCATTCCCGCAATGCGCAGGGTTGGCATGTCGGGAACGTTCGCGGCGGGGGTTGAAACCTGCGCCTCGACCGGCGGGGTGCTTATGCCGCCCGTCATGGGCGCAACAGCGTTCGTCATGGCGAGTTTCATGGGCGTTCCCTACGCCGAAGTCGCGCTTGCCGCAGCCATTCCCTCGATCCTCTATTTCTTCGGGTTGTTCGCGCAGATCGACGCCCGCGCGGGCCGGGAAGGCCTCGAAGGCCTTCCGAGCGAGGAACTGCCGTCCGTCAGGCAGGCGCTGAAGGAAGGCTGGTACTATGTGTTCGCCTTCGCTCTTTTGATCTTCATGCTGCTGGTCATGCGCCGCGAGGCGCTGGCGCCGTATTTCGCCACCCCTCTTCTGATCCTGCTCAACCAGATATTCTCCAAGAAGCACCGCTGGAAATGGCGCGACGTTCTGCTGTTCATCGACACGCTGGGCAGCTTGTTCGCGAACCTGGTCGCAATCCTCGCCGCTGTCGGAATGATCATGGGCGCCCTCGCCATGACAGGCGTTGCGGCGACGCTCGTCAATGATCTCTTGAGAATCGCCGGCGGAGATCCGTTGCCGCTGCTCATCATGGGAGCGCTGACAGGACTGCTTCTCGGCGTCGGCATGACGTCGACCGCCGCCTACATATTCCTGGCGATCCTGCTGGCGCCTGCGCTGATCAAGGTCGGTCTCGAACCGATGGCAGTGCATCTCTTCATCTTCTACTGGGGCATGCTTTCCTTCATCACCCCGCCTGTCGCTCTCGGTGCGTTTGCCGCTGCTAGCATTGCGAAAACCAAACCGATGCGCACAGGCGTCGAGGCGATGAAGCTCGGCAGCGTCATCTATTTCATCCCGTTCTTCTTCGTTTTCGAGCCGGCGCTGGTCATGGCCGGCCCCTGGAACGAGGCAGTGGTCGCCTTCGTTCTGGCGGTGCTTGGCATCGGTCTCTACGCCGGCGCCATCCAGGGCTATATCCCCTTGGTCGGGCACCTGTTCCCGAACCAGTGGTACGGCCTGCCGCTGCGGCTCCTGGTGATATTCGCGGCCATTCTCATCGCCTTGCCATCCGACGCAGTTCCGCACTGGTCAGACCTCGAATTGCTCGGCGTTGCAGCCGTGATCGCCCTGCCGCTGCTGGCGTTCGCGGCGATCTCCAACAAGGGAAAACTGGGTGGAGCGGCATGGTCGAAGTAGAAACCGCGATGGACCTGAAGGCCCATCAAGGGCGGGAACTAGGCCATTCCGAATGGACGCCGATCGATCAATCCATGCTCGACCGGTTTGCTGAACTCACCGGCGACGACCACTGGATCCATGTCGATCCGGACCGGGCGACCAGCGAGATGCCCGGCGGCAAAACGATCGCTCACGGCCTCCTGGTCCTCGGTATGGGACCGGGACTGCAGAGGCAGATCTATACCGTCCGCAAACGTGGTCGCGGCCTGAATTACGGATACGACAAGCTGCGTTTCGTCTCGCCTGTACCGGTCAATGCGCGCGTCAGGCTGTCCCTGAAACTGTTGTCGGCAGAGCCCCATTCGCTCGGAACACGCATTACGACGCAACAGACTTTCGAGATCGAGAATAAGGAAAAGCCGGCGCTGGTGGCTGAACACATTCTGCTCATAACCAATCCGTGAGGGCGGCGGCATGAGGCCTCAAAACGAAACAATCCTGGGCGCGCTGTTCGATCGCGCCCGCTGTTCTGCCGACGACCCAGCTCTGACGGTTGGACAAGATACGCTGAGCTGGGGCCGGCTCGCGGACAGCATTGCCCGCTTTGCCAGCAGCGCGCGGGCGAACGGCGTCGCGCCTGGACAACGCATCGGCATTCTGTCCGGCAACTCCGTCGAGGCGGTCGTCGCCTATCTCGGGAGCATTGCAGCGAACTGTATCGCCGTGCCTCTGCCCGCGTCGTTGCTTCGCCGCGATCTTGCGGTCCTGATCGAGGACTGCTCGCCCGCCATGCTGGTTGCGAACGCGTCCGGAGAATCGGCGCTGGAAGGCCTTTACGACGCGCCGGTGATCTCTACCCAGAGCGAGCCTGCCGCCCCACACAGTTTCGAAGCCTTTCTGTCTGCAGGCGATCCGGGCGCACAACCGCTTACAATGGATCCGGAAAGCGGTTTCAACATCATATACAGCTCCGGAACGACAGGGCGGCCGAAGGGCATCGTCCACGACCACAGCATGCGCAACCGCCAGGCGGCGCGCCGGGTGTTCGACATCGGGCCAGACAGCGTTATGCTGTTGTCCACGCCAATCTATTCCAACACCACGCTCATGCCGCTTCTGGCAGGCCTCAGCCACGGCGCCCATGTCGTCGTTATGCAGAAGTTCGATGTCGAGGGATATCTCGACCTCGCCGAACGCTCGAAGGCCACACACACCATGCTGGTGCCGGTGCAGTATCAGCGGATTCTGGCTTCGCCCGGTTTCGACGATCGTGACCTGTCGTCCTTCAAGGTCAAGCAGAGCACCAGCGCGCCGATGCCCATTGCAGTCAAACAGGACATTATGGAACGATGGCCCGGACGCTTCGTGGAGGTCTATGGCCTGACAGAAGGCGGCGTGACACTCATGCTCGACGCCACTCGCTACCCCGAAAAGTTGCAGACCGTTGGCCGGCCGGCGCCTGACAACGACATTCGCGTCATCGGTGAAAATGGCGAGCTTTTGCCGGCCGGACAGATCGGCGAGTTGATCGGCCGATCGCCTTTCATGATGAGCGGGTACTGGAACCGGCCCGATGCGACGGCCGCCCTTCAATGGCGTGCGCCGGACGGCGAAATCTATTTCCGGTCCGGTGATCTCGGATCGTTCGACGAAGAAGGTTTTGTGACATTGCAGGGCCGCAAGAAGGACATGATCATTTCCGGCGGCTTCAACATCTATCCCGGCGATCTGGAAAGCGTATTGCTCCTGCATCCCGACGTCGCGGAAGCGGCGATTGTCGGAGCCGCCAGCGACCGGTGGGGCGAAACGCCATTTGGCTTCGTCGTGCCTCGAACAGACAGCCGGATCGACGCTGACGCTCTGCGGGAATGGGCGAATGAGAGACTCGGCCGCATGCAGAAGATTGCTGGCATCGCGTTGCGGAAAGAACTACCACGATCGTCGATCGGCAAGATATTGAAACAGGAGCTGGCGCGTGATCCCGCGCTCAGACAGGTGCAATGAGTTATTCGCTTGAGGGCAAACGCGTTGTCGTAACAGGCGGCGCAAGCGGCATTGGCGCGGCGACGGCGCAGCTCTTTGCAGCGCATGGCGCGCGGATTGCGCTTGGATATCACTCGGACGCCGGCAAGGCGGAAGCGATGGCCGCGAGCCTGGCCGGAAACGGCCATTTCGCCATCCGCATGAAGATCGACGACGCCGGAAGCCTTGCGGAGGCAGCCAAAGCGATAGGTTCAAAGTTCGGAGAGGTCGATGTGCTCATCAATTCGGCCGGCCGGACGGTTCCTGTTCCCGCCGCGAATCTCGACGATCTGACGGACGAACTTTTTGACGAGATCACGCGGGTCAATCTGCGTGGGCCTTTTGCGGTCATCCGGACACTCGCGCCACTGTTGAAGGCCGCGCCGCAAGCGGCGGTGATCAATATCGGTTCCGTAGCGGCGACGACCGGGACCGGCAGCAACCTCGCCTACTGCGCATCCAAGGCCGGCGTTCACACACTGACCATTGCTCTAGCGAAGGTCATGGGGCCGTCGGTCCGCGTCATGACTGTTTCGCCCGGCGCCGTCGACACCGAATTCGTAAAGGGTCGTGCACCAGGCGCGCTGGAAAAGATCGCAGCCAATACGCCACTCAAGAAAGTCACCGACGTTGGCGCCGTCGCTGACGCCGTCTATTCCTGCGTCGTTCATCTGACCAGTTCAACCGGCGTCGAGATCATTGTCGACGAGGGTCGACACCTACCGTGAGAGACAGGTTAATCGGTCTTGCGGGTCGGAACCTGACCTGACGAAATCAAGGAGAGAACGACCTCGTCGTTCTGGTTCCTGACCTCCACCCTGGTCCTAATGACTCCGCGGTCGGGCCTGGATTTGGAGCGCCGCGTTTCGACGACTTCACGAGTCACCTGAAGCACATCGCCAGGCTTGACCACCTGTCGCCATCGCAGTTCGTCCACGCCAAGGCCGACCATCGGGGTATCGCCGTAGCCTCCATCCTCGATGAAGAGACGCAGGGAGAGCGCCGCGATCTGCCAGCCGCTGGCAATCACGGTTCCGAAGCGACCCTTTGCGGCTGCGGCGGGATCCGTATGGATTGGCTGAGGATCGTTGACTTTCGCAAATGCGATGATGTCTTCTTCCGTGATGGCCTCCGTGCGGCTCGTCCAGGTTTCACCAACCTCGAAATCCTCGAAGAGGCGTGTCTGCGCCATTCATGTCTCCCTGTTGTTTGCCGCTTTGGCTGAATAATTATGGCGGGGAAAGACCCCGCCATAATCGCATTTTTCATGATTGGTCGGGCAGCAGCGCTGCCAGATATGCGTCAGTTGTAGGTCGGCAGGCCCGCGTCTTCGAGTGTCTTGGTCCTTGTTTCGGACCATTTCTCGCTGCGTTCGCCCTCGGGAAGGCCTTCCCAGGCGCTCTGCAGAATGTCCTGGCGCTTGATCAGAGCTTCGTTGTGCTCCGTGTCGGCGTCGGTCCACAGTCCCTTTTCTTTCCAGTAGCGAACGGCGCCGGCATGATAGGGGGCATTCCACTGGAAGTTCTGACGGTCGGCTGCCCAGCCGACAAGGCTCGGCTCGGCGGTTACGAATTCATCGTACTGCAAGTCAATCGCCTTTGTGAGATTGTAGATCATGTCCTCGTCCTGATCCGGATAGGCGAGCAGAACCGGGAACGGGAAACCGGCGCATTCAACCGACTTGTCCTTCGACATGTTCGCTCCGGCGGTGCCGACGCGCGGTGCGAATTGCGGCTTGATCATGCGCAGCTTTTCCCAGCCTTCCTTGTCGGAAGCAGGCAACGCCAACCAGTTGAGACCGGACGGCGAAGCTGCAGCCTGGGTCGCGAAGGACACGGTCGTCAATGTCGTGATCGCGTCGACCTGGCCATTGAGAAACGCCTCCCAGGAACCGGCGAAACTCGGAACGTCGACCTTTTCGACGTCGTCCCATGTCAGGCCGTAGAATGCGAGGAAGGCTGCGACGTTTGCCTGCAGCGCCGGAGATCCGACCACCCACCCGAGGCGCTTGCCGCGCAGATCGTCGGGACCGTTGACCGTCAGATCGCCCTGCAGGGCGAGCGTGAAGCAGTTGTCGGAGTTTGCGCCGTAGAGCATCTGAAGTTGCTGCGGACCCAGTTGCGGGTCGGCGAAGGCGACTGTCCCTTCAACGGCGTTGAAGGATTCCGAACCGAGGAGCGCAAAATCGACCCGCCCCTGCTTGACCGGAAGAACGCGCGCAACATCGCTCGTCGCCGGAAGCACACGCAGGTTGGTCGAATAGGCGTCGCTCAATGCGGCGCCGATCGCGACGGCCTGGACATAGCCCGACGATCCAACGTCATAGGATGTCCAGGACACCGTGGACGGCAGTTCAATTTCCTGGGCCACCGCATCCGCGAAAGCCGATCCGGCAAAAAGCATTGCGCCTGCCAGTAATGCATGAACAGTCTTCATACTAATCCTCCCTTTAATACGTGCAGCGTAAGTAACCGCATTATTCAGAAGCGGATCGTAGAGTGATTGGACAGGAGGTGTAATCCCTGATTGGCCGGCGTTCCGCATCACGAAACGCTCTGCGCCAGACGGCTAAACGGCGAGAACATTTCGGCCTTCCAACAGCCTGTTCACGATTTCTTCTTTCCCCGGCCGGAAGCGATCGAAGCCGAAGGTCTCTTGAAGAACTCTTGCTGCTGTATTCTGATAATTGAACATTTGAAAATCAGAAGACGGCACTGTAAACTTAACGAATACCGGTCAAGAATTTCGCCCTCCGCTTTCGGTTATGCGGTTTGCAGGCGAGCGACCTCACTCCACATTTGTATGGCTGCGATTCTCAGTTCACGGTGATGATGGGACGGGATATCGTGGCGTGGAATGTGGAAGAGATTTGCGACCGGGTCATTGATGGAGACGAATCGCTGGAGATGTCGAGCTGACTTGAAGCCCTTCATGATGCGCTCTCGCCGTCGTGTAGGCTGATGTGAATTCTCCGCCCGGTTGTTGAGGCCTTTGTGTGAACGATGCTCGACGCCGGGCATGATCTCTCGCTTGGCAGCGCCGTAGGATCGCAGTTTGTCGGTGATCATCACACGGGGTGCTTGACCCTGTTCTTTCAGAAGTTTTCGCATCAGACGTTTGGCGGTTTTGGTATTACGGTGGCTCTGCACCAGCACATCGAGAACGAAGTCATCCTGGTCGATGGCCCGCCAAAGCCAGTGCTTCTTGCCGCCGATCGAGATGACGACTTCATCGAGATGCCATTTGTCGCCAAGCTTTCCGGCTGACCGGCGCCGGATTTCATTGGCAAAATGGCGACCAAATTTCTCGACCCAAAGGCGGACTGTCTGGTGCGAGACAATGATCCCACGCGCCGCCAGTAAGTCTTCGACTATCCGCAGAGTGAGCGGAAAACGAAGATAGAGTCAGACGGCCTGGGCAATCACTTCAGCCGGGAACCGGTGGCGGCGATAAAGGGGATTACGAGGGGTTTGGGTCATACCGTAAAATCGCACAGGCTAATCGCCGCCCGGTTAACGTTACGATGCCCGTCAATGTGCTGGAACAGGAAAAAGCCCAGGGCAAGGCGGGACAGATCGCCAAACGACTTGTCCATTCCGATCTCGTCATCCTCGACGAGCTGGGCTTCGCGCCGCTCTCCAAGACCGGTGCGGAATTGCTGTTCGAGTTAATCTCGCAACGCTATGAACGGGGCGCCACACTGATCACCAGCAACCTACCGTTTGAGGAATGGACCGAAACGCTCGGATCTGAGCGTCTGACCGGCGCGCTGCTGGATCGCGTCACCCACCACGTCAGCATGCTTGAGATGAATGGCGACAGCTATCGTCTCGCCCAAAGCCGTGACCGAAAGGCCGGCTGAAGCCCTCTCGGAAAATGCATGGGCTTTCAGATGACCGAACAAACCTATAGCGCCGGTAGCTTCTCCGCTTCCATCTGCTCATATTGCCGCTGTACGTCGACCGCATAATCGCGCGTCAACGGAGCCGCATCGCGTGTGCGGGACAATTGCATGTGAAAGACGAGTTGCGACCCGGTGCGGAACATGGCCTCGGCGGAGATGAGATAAAACTCCCACATGCGTGCAAAGCGTTTGTCGTACATTTCCTCCACTTCTGCGCGGTTTTCCTGAAACCTTCGCTCCCAGTGCGCCAGGGTATTGGCATAGTGAACACGCAGGAATTCCAGATCGAGACACCAAAGAGAATTGCGCTCCACGCTTTCAAAAACTTCCGACAGGGCCGGCGAATACGCGCCTGGAAAAATATACTTGCGCAAGAACTTGCTGGCCATGCCCGGCGGGCTCATGTGGCCAATGGAGTGAATGAGCGCCAGACCATCATCCGGCATCAGGTCGTTCAACTTTTCAAAGAACTCGTCATAGTGACTGACGCCCACATGCTCGAACATCCCCACCGAGACAACGCGGTCGAATTTCTCCGTCACCTCGCGATAGTCCTGCAAGCGGAACTCGACGCGGTCTGACAGCCCCATTTCCCTGGCCCGCTCGGTTGCCAGTTTCTGTTGCTCGGTCGAAAGCGTGACCCCGACAACGTTCACGTCTTCCATCGATGCCAGATAAAGCGCCATGTCGCCCCAGCCGCAGCCGATATCGAGCACCTTTTGACCCGGCATCAGATTCAGCTTGGCAGCGATCAAGCGCAATTTGTTGCGTTGCGCCTGCTCCAGCGAATCATTGTCGGAGATGAAATAGCCGCAAGAATAAAGCATGTTCTTGTCGAGGAAGAGTTTGTAGAAATCGTTGCCGAGATCGTAGTGATGGGCGACGTTTTGCTGCGCTTGGCCAACCTTGTTCGATTGCTGCCTGCGTCGTGTCAGCATGGTGATCTTGCGGATGACCTTTTGCAAAGGATAGGCGGCGAGCGACAGGCGGTTGATCGAAAACAGATGAAGAAAATCGCGCAGGCTCGACCCTTCTTCAAACGTCATGGTGCCGTCCATATAGGCCTCAGCCGCCGCAATTTCGGACTTGAACACCAGGTCGCGGTATAGCTTTTTGTCGGTCAGCCGCATGACGACCTTCGGCCCCGGCCTGCCTTCAAAGACATGCCGCTTGCCATCGGCATCAATGACCTCCAGCCGTCCGGTCTGGATGAAGGTTTTCATCATGTGTGAGAGTGGAAACATTTACCGTTGCTTTCGCTCGATCAACTCGCGAGTGATCTTGATGGTATATAACAAAAAAAGCTGCGAGCAACGGTAGGCTCACCCCCATGCCGGAAATTTCCGTAGACGGAGGTTCGTCGACTTCAGGACAAAGGCAGGCGATGACCAAGGGCACAATAAGCGGCGTTGCATTCCTGTAGTGAGCATTGCTGATGCCCGTATCCAGCGATGCGAAAACGGTATGCACAAACATCGCGGATGCAGATGAAGGTAAAATATTGTTGGATGAGGGTGATTGCAGGACACGAGTAACCCCTGCATCGACTTTCAACTAAGCAATATTCCAACTGGGTCTGCATTGGATAGAACGCAAATCGAGCATACTGCAAGGTAGCGATCGATGCGGCCGAGAACGCAATTCATCCGCTCACATCATCCAGACCGCGAAACCGCTCCTCGTCCTGCCTATTCCCGGAAACAGGGACATGGCACTTGATGGAGGCGCGGCGCCCCGACAAGAGATCTAGGGCGAGTCGGTCTTTATAATTCCGTTTCCGAGCCGCCAACTACACGGTAAGGTTAGGCACGTTGTGGAAGTCATCATATCGAAGAAATCGCCAGTAGCCGCCAACTCATATTGGCAAAACTCTGTGCTAAAGCACTTCACCGCGCGATTGGAATCGTTCGGATTGATGAGGAAGTCAGAGGCTTCCTTGATGCCAAATGTCAGGAGCTTTCCCGGAAGGATGGTTCAAGTCCGTCAGGCAGCAGAATGGGCCGTACGATGCGGCGTGAAGGTGTTGCTTTGCGCGATGAGTACATCGAAAAGGACGAGGCCCTCGGCCTGTTCGTGT
The DNA here is from genome assembly GCF_039888615.1 of Hoeflea sp. CAU 1731. Classification (NCBI taxonomy): domain Bacteria; kingdom Pseudomonadati; phylum Pseudomonadota; class Alphaproteobacteria; order Hyphomicrobiales; family Rhizobiaceae; genus Hoeflea; species Hoeflea sp. CAU 1731. Next base: position 25,278 of record NZ_JBDQQS010000027.1, read on the forward strand.
TAATGCTGCAGATTTTCTCGGAAGCAACCTACCAGGGAAGGGACTTCAACAAGCTGGTGGTTTTCGATGAAGCCCACAAGTACATAGCGCGGTGAAAATCAAGTGCCGTCCTCGCATCACGCAGCATGGTGTCAGCACCAAGACAGCTATCGGACGAAAGTGATATCATTTTTTCCCAGTCTGCAGATTTCTGATTTAGGTCGCGAACGGGAAATCGCCACTCCGATCCAAGTAATTTTTAATCAAAGCAATATTTTAGCGAAGCCAATAACATAACAGCTATTCACCAAACCCACGCTCTCAACAGGTCCGGAGAATGCCGGCCCTCAGAGAACACTTCCGGGCCTTCTAACGCGGAGGTCAGTGAACATCTATCCGTCATATCACGCCCAAAATAACGGGAGAATCCGGCCTCAGCCGGATCGAGAGACATATATTGCGAGAGTAGATGGCGGAGAGAGAGTCTGCCATAAATCGGCAGCATCCAGTCTCACTGAGGCTCACGGCTCTATAAATCACCACGTTTTTTCAATATATTGATTGTTACCTAACTCCTTTTTGGTATCATTCAATCTCAATGTATCTCAATGTTTTTGATGGGCTGAATGTGGGTCCAGATCAGATGGCCAGATTAAACGACGCCAGAGCAAGGAACATAAAGGCTGGGGACAAAGCCATTGCGGATGGCACGGTTCGGGGCCTGTATCTCTTTCCTTCGAGTTCCAGGGGATATGGCAAATGGATCCTCCGGTTCGTTTCGCCTCTTACGGGCAAGCGCCGCGATATGGGTCTGGGCGCCTATCCCGAAGTGGGAATCGCGCAGGCACGAAGAGCGGCGTTCGACGCCAGGGAACTGCTCAGCCGAAAGGTCGATCCGATCGAGGAACGGCGACTTGCGGACGAATCCCTTCGTTTGACACAGACAATGCCAACCTTCGAAACCGCAGCACGCGCAGTCCACACGCAGATCAGGGACGGGTTTCGCAACAGGAAGCATTCCGACCAATGGTTAACCACACTCGAGACTTATGTCTTTCCCTTTATTGGAAACAAGCCTGTCAATGAATTGAAAGCCAACGATTTCGCTGATGCGCTTCGTCCGATCTGGCTGTCGAAACCGGAAACAGCATCGAGAGTTCGTCAGCGCTGCGACACGGTCATGAAATGGTGCGCGGCTCAGGACTTCATTATCGCAAGTCCTGTCTCCATCGTCACGCAGCTCCTCCCGCGTCAGCCCGGCAAAACGTCCCGTGTGGTCCATCATCCTGCTGTGCTATGGCGCGATGTTCCCGTGCTCCTCCGCAATCGCATTCGAAGTGGAAGTTCATCTGTTGGAAAAGCAATGCTCGAGCTTCTGATTTTGACTGCTGCACGGTCGGGTGAGATCAGAGGGATGGCATGGACGGAGGTCAATCTGGAATCGGCGATCTGGACCATTCCGGCAATCCGGATGAAAACCAGAGTGGAACACCGTGTTCCATTGACGCCGCGATGCAACGAGATCATCTCGAAACAAATGTCCAATCAAATTGATGGTGTTTTGGTCTTTCCATCGCGTAACGGAACGATGATTAGTGATATGACGCTGACAAAGCTGCTCCGAGACTGGAATGTTGAAAGTGACGTCTCCGGCCGCATAGCGACCGCGCACGGTTTTCGGTCGTCCTTCCGGGATTGGGCGTCGGAAAACGGTTATCGACGAGAACTAGCCGAGCGGGCTCTTTCACATACCATTCCCAATGCCACCGAAGCAGCATACCACCGCAGCGACCTGCTGGATCAACGCCGGGATATGATGATGGCCTGGGAAGCGTATGTATTGTCTTCGTTGAAGTGAATATAAATGCCAATCTGTTCTGGCGAACGCATCTGCCATAGCCGGTAGGTTCAAATCCCGGGCAGTAATTGCCTTTTCACCAACAATTGCCTGGAAATCATTCCCTTTTTCAGTGATCCAAAACTAGACGGTGTGCTTGCACTAGCGAAGCTATAACCTGATCGCGACGATTCGGCATTCAGCAAGGAATGATACGGATATTTTGGCGTAGCGTGTAGCGACGGCGCGCCATCGTGTCAGCTTGAGGAAGACATTTTCGATAAGATGGCAGATTTTATGGAGCTCTCTATCGAAGTCTCTGTGGGTCGTAGGAATGTTTCCAGGTGAGATAACCGGATCAATTCCCCGACTGTCGAAATGTTCCAGCAGGCGTTGCTACACTTGCCAGATGCAGAGTATCAATTGCAATCGCAAACAAGCTCATTGTTCACGGTAATCAAACTACACAAGGATTATAAATGTGATTGTAATCAAACAAATAAGCAGGCGGATTACTATGTATTTGAGCGTGCCTCGTCGACGCGCTGCAGAAACGATTGGATTGCGGAAATGTAAGGCTGCGGCGTCTCGAAGCATCCCATATGTGACGCGTCCGGCATGATCACCAATTCCGAATTTGGCATGGCGTGCGCAATTGTCTGCGACAGTGCTGGAGGTGTAGCGACGTCGTTTTCGCCGGACAACACCAATGCGGGAATGTCCAAACTCGCCAGTCCGGATGTTGTATTGAGAAGGGAGATCGTCTTCCAGCATCGGTCCCAGACCGCCGGATTGCTAGCCAGCAGCAGATCCTTGCAACTGAGTGCGGTCATGCCATCCACGGCCGATACGGTAAACCAGCGCTCCAGTGTTTCGGGCACAATCGCGCCCATGCCATCGCGCAAGGCTGCCGCGCCGCGCGCTGCGATTGCGCTTCGCAAATTGTCTGGAAACTGCGAAGCGGTACAGCAAAGGACTAGCGAGCGGATTCGTTGCGGTCTTGCGATCGCGATGTATTGGGCGATCATACCGCCGAATGAGGCTCCAATGACATGGGTGGGTAATGCGAGACCCGACAGGCATCGATCGATGCTTGCCACCAGATCGGCAAAATCCCACCCAGAGTCAGGCGCGCGCGACCGGCCGTGGCCCGGTAGGTCGATGCTTACAACTTGATGGTTCTGCGAAAGCGCGTCTACATAGGGCCGCCAGATTGAATGATCCAACCCAATGGGGTGCAACAACAGGATCGGAGTGCCCGTCCCGCTCGATTCAAAATAGAGCGCTTCGGTGCGATCGGAGACGACATCCATCTGTTTAGCTCTCGGCTTCGGAGTTGTACTCTTCGATGGACTCGCGCGCGACGCGGAAACTGTCGAGACTTGCGGGAATGCCTGCATATACAGCGACCTGCAGCAATATCTCGCGAATCTCTTCCTTAGTGAGACCGTTATTAAGCGCCCCGCGGACATGTAAGCGCAGTTCAGCCGGGCGATTGAGAACTGAAATCATCGCAATATTGATGATGGACCGTGTCTTGAGGTCCAATCCGGGTCTTCCCCAGACCTCACCCCAGCAAAATTTTGTCACAAGGCTTTGTAGCGGAAGGGTGAAATCATCCGCGTCCTGCAGCGACTTTTCTACATACTTGTTGCCCAGAACCTTTTTACGAACTTCAAGGCCTTTGTCGAAGAGCGGATCATTCATTTTCGTTGCTCATTTTCGTAATCTTCAGTTTCTTGCCAAGCGCGATTTCCGCGGCGTTGCTAACATGCAGCAATGCCATCTTACGGGCCTCAGCCACGTTGCCGCTGGCGATGGCATCCACCAGTGCGTTGACTTCTTCGATGCTGCGAGGCCGGCGGTTCGCCGTAGAAAGCGACGAACTGCGCAATTGAGAAATGCGGGAATTGAGGCGCTGTAGAATGTCGAGAACAATCGCGTTGCCGGCACCGGTGCATAGCCCTTCATAGAACTTACGCTTGGTGTCAAGAATCTCTCCCATGTCCCCTTCCAGATAGGCGGCGGCCAGATCGTTGACCAGTTCGCGAAGTTTGGACAGGGCCGCCGGGTCTGGATTTGTAGCAAACTGTTCGGCGACGAGAGCCTCCAGAACAGCGCGAACCTTGTAAATATTCTCGGCTTCCGGGGCGGTTATTTTGGTCACCACCAAGCCACGCTTGCCCTGACGGCCGATAAGTCCTTCCGCTTCTAGCTCACGTAGCGATTCGCGCAGCGACGTGCGGCTGACGTTCAGCTGCTCACATAGGTCTCGCTCGATCAGGCGCGAACCGTGTGGCAAGGTGCCATTCTCAATGGCCCGTCGAATTGAAGAAATGATTAGTCGCCGCAGAGGAGCCGTTTCTTGGCGCACCGGTGAAAGGATGTTTGGGTCTGCGTCTGGCATTACCTTGTTATCCTCTTTGTGTTTGTGGCTACTCATCTGCCGTCATCGGAAGAAAGAACGACAGAGAGCATGTTGTCCGCAAGCAATGAGTAGGCTCGTGGGTCCATATAGGGCGCCGTGCGCATGTAGGACTTTATCGTTACCAAGGAAGCGCGTCTGCGGTCGGTGATGCGGGCAATGAGATCGGCAGCGGCTGTCTCAAGAGTATCGGGTTCAGCGAGTTCGCCGACGATGCCGCTGGCCAGAGCTTCCTGAGCCGAAACCCGGCAGCGCGAATACACAAGCCGCGCAATCTGCTTTGGAGGAAGCCTATGGAGCACGGACGAAATGGCCAGAGTCGGTGGCAGGTTGTTGTCCATTTCTGGCATGGAGAACACGGCCTGCGTGCTGGCGATGGCCAGGTCACATTGGCTAACCATTGCGCAACCGAATCCCCTGGCTTCACCCTGTACTATCGCCATCACCGGTATCTCCGCCTCTCGGATATCGGCATACAATTTGAGAATCGGGCGGGTGACGCGGTTGGATATTTCCATGGCGGAAGGCGCGGTTTTCGACTGCTTGCCCGGTATACGACCCAAGCAAAACGCCTCGCCACGCGCACGAACGACAACAAGAAGCATTTTCGGATCGCATGCCGCTGATGCAATCGCCGTGCCGAGCTGCGAAATATTCTCGGCGGTCAGGCGATTGCCATCATCGGGGCGTGCAAGCGTTATGGTCGCTATATGGTTCTGTCCGTCGATATCAGTAGTGAAAGCGTTATCCAATACGATCTCCCAGTTTCCGCTAAGGCGCCGGCAGAGCGGGCCATACTGTGTCAAGTTTGTCATACGATCATTCCGTATGTCAAATTGACTTGCTATAGTATATCCAGCAACGGATAGTTGTGAAGCCAAGGTAATATCGTGCCCAATACCGAATCCGGCCAGTCCAGTTTGAGTACATGGTGAAACAGAAAATAGGAAAGCAGCCACAGCGGAACTGCTACGAGAAGCGACAGTTTCCACCCTTCCTTGGCGGCGAAGCGGATATAGGCGACGACGAAGACAAACATTGCTGGAAGCAGGCCGATCAACCAGACACATGTCAGATAAAACAAGCACCAACCAAGAAAAATTCCTGCGCGCGCAAAGATAGCAGACGGCGACAACTCACCAAAATCGGTAACAAGATCGTAATAGGCACCGCTGGACGCGCTCCTGCCCGATGCCGCGACATCTGCCGTGTGCGCGGCAGGCTCGATTGGGGAGAATAGCATTCTTGCGATCGCGATAGTGACAAAGAACGCGCCGAGCCATCCGGCGAATTGCGGCATTAGCTTAGCGCTGGTTTCCCATTGGGCTGCGTATGCGGCGGCCACCACGAACAGCGCCAAGAACACGCAAGCCACAAACAATTCGACACCCTTGGTTCGCCAGTCGAAGCTGTAAGCCCACTTTTGGCGCTCCTGACCAGGTGATCGCATCCCGGCGATCAGGGAACGAACCGCCGGACGGAGGATGCCGTACACGGTGATAATCAGGATCAGGATGACGATCGGTCGCCACAACCAGGACATGCCATAGACATTATATGAAATGTAAAGGTATCGCTCGACGATCGCTCCCAAAATGAAACCAAGTAGCAGTGGGGGGCGCGGCCAGCGAAGGCGTTTCATTAGCCAGCCGAGAACTCCAAACGTCAGCAGTGTAAACAGATCACCCCAGACTTGGTTTTCCTGATAGGCTCCGACGAAAACTACCGCCAGAACAACCGGGCAAAGCAGCCCGATCGGGACTAGTGCGAGACGCGCCAATTGGCCGGCGAACAGAAAGCAGATGCTACCGCCAATCAAGTTTGCGATTGCGATGCTCCATACTAGTGTATAGGTCAGATCCAACCGCGTCGAGAGCATCTGCGGTCCCGGTGCGATACCATGCATTAGCAGGGCGCCGAGAACCAGCGCCATCGACGCCGTGCCCGGAACACCAAAGGCGATTGTAGGTATCAATGCACCGCCTTCCTTGGCGTTGTTCGAAGCTTCCGAGGCGATCACACCTCGCACGTCGCCTTTACCGAATGTTTCGGAGGCCCCTTTTTCGCTGCGCACAGCGTGGCCATATGCAATCCAGTCGATCACAGTCGCGCCGATGCCGGGAAGCGCACCTAGCATCGAGCCAATCGAGGAACATCGCACGACCAAAAACATGTGGCGGAAGGTGTCACGAACGCCTTGGAACTGGTTGCTTTTCTTCGACGGTCCTAGACCGTTACTTTGTATCGATTTACGCTGTATTACGAGATCGGCAATTTCGGGCAGGGCAAACAGGCCCAGAGCTACCGGAACGATCGCCAGCCCCTCGTACAGATACATGTTGCCGAACCACCAACGTAGCGTACCAGATTGCCCATGATAGCCGACCGAGGACAAGAGAATACCGATGCACACAGCGCCCAGACCTTTTGCCGGCGCGCTACCACTCAAAACAGCAACGAGCGACAGGCCGAAAATGGAGAAAGCCAGCATTTCGGCGGCAGTGATCGATAGGATGAGGGGACGGAGCACAGGTATGCTGATTGCAAGAAGAACTGCACCAAACAACCCGCCGCATATCGATGCGCAAAATGCCGCTCCTAGCGCTCTGCCGCTTTCACCCTTGCGGGCCATGGGATAGCCGTCCATCACGGTTGCTGCGGACGCAACCGTTCCCGGGACACCAAAAAGGACGGCAGGTATAGAGTCCGAGGTTACAGCGACCGCGGACAATCCCATCATCATCGCAAGGGCGGCCTCCGGCTGCATGTGAAAGGTGAACGGCAGCAGCAGGGATAGGCCGACTAACCCACCTATTCCCGGCACGACACCGATGATAAGACCCAGAAATACACCCGCAATCAGAAACAGAAATGTTTCGATCTGCAAAATGTTGGACAAGGCTTGTACAGCCATATCCAGCATGTCTCCACCCATGAAATCACCGTCTTTGGTCGTTTCTGTTATTAGTTGCGAACTGTCAGGAGACCCCGACTTGCATCTGCGCCAAACCCTCGAAGCGAATATCGATCGTGTCACCCGGCCGAACCGGGCCGACACCATCGCAAGTGCCAGTCATAATGATGTCACCCGGCAACAGCGTATAGTATTGGGACGCCCAGGAGATCTGTTCCTCAACGCTCAGGATCATCTCGCTTGTATGCGCGGATTGCCGGAGTTCTCCATTCACAGAAAGCGTAAATGGAAAACTTGAGGGAGCGGGCAGCTCGTCGCTCGTTATCAGCCATGGACCCAGCACTGAGTAGGTGTCGATCGATTTTCTGAAGCTTCGATCCTCCGGACCGCGCACCACCATATCGAGCGCTGCGGCGTACCCGGCCACAAAGCTCAACGCCTCGTCCGGCGTAACTTGACTGCACGGCTTGCCGATAACAACGCCAAGCTCAGCCTCATGGTCGGTCCTGCGATCGGGGAACCGGATATTGATGCCCTCGCCGGCGCCGACCAGCGAGCTGGTGGCCTTGAGGAACAAACCCTGGTCCTTGAGGGGGCGGCGCTGTTTTCCTTGCGAAATCGTGAGATCGGCGGTCGCCTCCAGAGCATGCGCTTCATAATTTTGCGGTGTTCCGATAATTTTACTCGGATTCGCAACTGGCGAAAGCAACTTAACCTGCGAGATTGGAACTGGCGTTGCGCTGTCAGCCAGCGCTTCCATTTCATCCCGCAAGGATTCGAGGTTCGCTATAAGCGCATCGCCCAACGGAAATGGGTGACGATGCGGTTCGAGTTTATCGACAATTGTCGTAATGTTATGGACGCCGTCGGCGCGTACGATCCCAATTTGATTGTCATTATATCTGCAGAGTTTCATAGGCAATTCCTCAGTGCGCTAAAGCCGTTCTTCAAGCCAGTCGAGCATATCCGGGACGTTGTGGGCCCAGAAATTATGACTGCAGTGATTTGTGCCGGCTCCTCGCCATTTACCGTCACGCAATTTTAATGTCTTGTCGGCGGCGCCAATTTCGCGATATAGTTGTTCCGCTCCGCGCCAGTCCATCAACGCATCTTCGGTGCCATGGGTTATATAGGTCGGGCAGCGAATTTTCTCCGCTAGCCCCTCCATGGTGAACGTACGAAGACGTTCGCGCGCGGTGTCATGATCCACATCGCCCAGCAAACGCATGACGGTTGGTCGCAGCCGAGGCGCGAAATCATACAAATTGTCCAATATCGAGTAGCAGCCGGACCAGCAGACCAAGGCTTTCAGCCTGTCATCAAAAGCCGCCACCCTGGGTGCGTAATAGCCGGCCATACTGATGCCCATCAGCGCCACCCGCTCCGGGTCTATTTCAGACCGCTGCATAAGCCAGTCGATGCAAGCAATTCCAGGAATTTCGTAATCGGCACGCGTGGGAATGCCTTTGACGTAGATTGACGATCCGCGACCCGGCGTATCAACCAAAAGCAGCGCCCAGCCTCGGTCTAGGACTTGTCGACCGCTGAAATAGATTTCCTCGGCATACGCATCCGCACCACCGATCAGGAATACGGCGGGCCACTTGTTTGAAGTGGGGTTATGGGGGTGGCAGAAATATCCGTCATAAGTTTCCTCGCCGCATTTAACGCTGATTTCCTCGATTCGGGGCGAGATCAATGCGGCGCCGGCGCGGAAATTCTGTTGCGCCTTGAGGAACAACTCGCGTTTTCTCGCTTCCCGTTCAGAGGTAAGGAATACGTCCGCCATCCGGTAGTACTGATTGGCGTGGAAGAAATGCTGCGTCGCTGTGCGCTTGTTGCCGGCCGTAATCGCATCATGCGCCTTCTGCTCCAGATCGCGGGCAAGGCCGACCCAAGCCGCCTCCCAGCCGTCATCATCATCGAGCTCGATCGTTCGGCAGAGACGGGCAATATCAAACACGTCGCCGCCGCCCTGCTGTGATTCAGCAACGAGACGCAATACCTGTGATCCGTAACGATGGGTTGGCGCAAAAAAATCGAACATATTTTGTTTGTTCCTCCAAGCCGGACTGAGCGGTCCGTATGCGTTTCTTGATCATTGCGGTGCCATCTCGCACAGGCACCTTTCCGACCTATAGTCATATTGACATACAGACTTATTGTATGACATAAATTCATAACGCCAGCAACAGCAAATCGCGTGCGGGCGAGTTCAAATTGATTGGGAGGAAATTGTGAAGTTACATCTTGTTACCGCCTTGGCTCTATGCCTATCACCGATCGCGGCGTCGTCTGCATTTGCGCAAGACGACGCAAGCGTAGCCGAATTTTACGAAGGCAAGACAATAACCTTTTTGGTTGGCGCCCGCCCCGGTGGAATGCTTGACATCTATACTCGGCTGCTCGGCAAACATATGATGAAGCGGATTCCGGGAAACCCGGATGCCGCATATCGGTCCGATGACGCTAATGGTGGCATGATGATGGCCGATTTCATGCAGAACAACACGCCAGGCGATGGCACGCATATCGGCACGACCCAGGACACCGTCCCCGTATCGCAGGTTATCAATCCTGGCGTGGGGAATTTCGACGTGCGCAGCTGGTCGCTGCTCGGTAGCATGAAGCCGAACCGGTTCTTCCTCGCGCTGTGGAAGGACGGCGCTCCGGTGGATACGCTCGAAGGGCTAAAGGAAACGGAGGTTCTGATCGGCTCGACCGGGAAGACTTCGCCCACCTACATCTTTCCGGCGTTGATGAATGAATTTCTTGACACCAAGTTGAATGTAATACCTGGCTACAATTTTGGCGCGGCGCACCTGGCTATGGAGCAGGGTGAGACGCAGGGCATCGCTTCCGCTATGGACAGCTTCCGAGCGCTGTATCCGCAATATCTTGAACAGAACAAGCTGATGCCAATTGTTCAGTTCGCGTTGACACCCGATCCGGAGCTGTCCGGCGTACCTCTGTTCGTAGACGTGGTTGAGGATCCGGTGAACAAGCAAGTAGCGGAGCTGGCGGGCATTTCTGGTGATTTTGGTCGTTTCTACTACATGGGGCCAGATGTGCCAGCCGAACGCGTTGAGGCTGTTCGCAAGGCGTTCGAGGAAACGCTGACCGATCCAGAATTTCTTGCCGACGCCGACGAGGCCGGAATTGACATCGAGTATGTGCCTTACCAGCATTTGGATGCGCTGCTAAATAAAATCCATTCCGCGCCTGCAGACGTTCTGGAAAAGGCGCAGGCCGCAATGGCTTTGCAGCAATAGTCACGATATTGGCTGACGGGCCGGCGCTAACGCGTCGGCCCGCATTTCATTGATCTATGATCAGTCTGCAAAATCCGGACGCGGCCCGCCGCCCCAGTAGCTGCCCAGGGTATCAACGGGCCAGACCTTCGGGCGGAGTGGAAATTCCTGATGCCACGGGCGCGGCTCCCAATAGCCTAGCGTCTCGTCCTTCATTTGGTCCAGCTCAGTGTAGCATTCGACAATATGGTTATCGGGATTGCGATGATAGATAAAAATGTTGTGTCCGATAATGTGACGGCCCGGTCCCCAAATCAGATGGATATCGTGCGCGCCGAGATGATCGCATGCGCGCTGGATCTCCGCCCAATCCTTCAACTCGAATGCAATGTGATGTATTTTTTGACGCTCGTGGGTGACAAAGTTGACCGCGTGGTGGTCCGGCCCACAGCGCATGAAAACGAAAAAGTCGCCACGCCAGTCGGAAACACGGAACCCCAGTATTTCTTCGTAGAATTTCACCGTTTTCTTTATGTCGTTCACCTGGAACGCAAGGTGACCCAACTTCAATGGCTTGATGCTGCTAGGAGACAAGGAGCTTGGACTGAACTGCTCTTCGGCAAAAATATCGATTGCAGTGCCCTTGTTATCCGCGAAGGTGAGTTTCTGATCAATTCCCGGGGAGTTCGAAGTTCGAGTCTCGGAATTGATTCCCTGTGCGGACAAAAATTTTCCGACCGACTGGAAATCTGTTTCAGCAGGCACTTCGAATCCTATGCGTGTGCATTGGGCGGTGTCGCCCACGCTGACATGCACTGCCTGCTGGCCCGTCGGTGTGGCAAGAAATATCGTCTCGTCCTGTCGGCCGACTTCGATCAGGCCCATCACATCCTTGTAGTAGGCAGCCAAACGTTCTGGGTTTGGTGTGGTGATTTCGGCATAGGCAAGACGTCTGACATTGATCATCTAAAATTTCTCCTCTTGTTTACGTTGATGATCATATATATTAAATATTAATCAAGCAACATTAAATATAAATTAAGTCGAAGAAACTACAAAGGGAAAAATCAAATGTCTAAAAATATTATACAACTAGAAAAGCTTCTAAGAATGAATTTATACTTAATATTTTCAAAACCTGAAGCTTCCAAAGAAGAAATAAAATCGCTTCTGCAAGAACATCTGCAGAATCAGGTTAGGCTGGAGCGAGAGGGTGTACTCTTCGGCGCCGGTCCGGTCTTTGACGAATCGGGAGAGCCAGTCTGTGGCATGTTTATCTTGCGCGCGGACTCGTTCGAGGCCGCTCGGGCAATCGCGGATCGAGATCCGCTACACCGCGCAGGTCTTCGCAGCTACACGATCCAGCGCTGGCTAATGAATGAAGGTTCGTTGTCCATGACGGTCCGGTTTTCCGACCAGTCGGCGATAGTCGAATAGGTGGAAACCATGCAAGACGTGCTCGAACGACTCCATGCACCCGTATCGCGCCGCGAACTGGAGCGGCGTTGCAACGCTATACGGCAGAAAATGGCGGAATGCGGATTCGATGCACTCCTCCTCCAGAACAACAATGATCACATGGGCGGCTATGTCCGGTATCTGACTGACCTGCCAGCCACCAATGGTTATCCAGTCACTGTGATCTTCCCGCGCGACGAGGACATGACGGTCGTGCGGCAAGGTGCGTTTGATCACCGAGAAGACCGTGGGGCGGGTGGCCGCGAAGATTTGCCCGGTGTGCGCTGGATGTTCACGACCCCGAGCTTCTCCTCGGCAAGCTATACCCGATACTACGATGCAAGGCTCGCGCTGAACGCGCTCGCACCATACGCAAAGGGCACGATCGGGCTGGTCGGCACATATCAGTTGTCCCACGCGCATGCCGCCTTTTTCCTGGAGGAAATGCCGGATGCCGACTTTCGGGAAGCTTCCGAGCTGATCGACAGCATCAAGGCGTTCAAAAGCCCAGAAGAAATCGCGCAGATCCGATTGACCGCAGCACTTCAGGACGAGGCGATGCAGGCGACATTGGCAGCGCTCCGCCCAGGAATGCGCGAGCGCGACGTTACTGCAATTGCGATGTATGAAACCCAGAAACGTGGAGCCGAGCAGGGCATTTACCTTGCCGCCTCAGCCAAGGCCGGCACGCCGATGCCACTCAATCAACGGCATTTCCAAAACCGCACGCTGAACGAGGGCGATCAGCTCATTCTTCTCATCGAAACCAATGGGCCGGGCGGCCAGTATGCGGAACTTGGTCGCGCCTGCGTGCTTGGCAAGGCTCCCGAGCAACTGCTTGCCGAGCAGGAAGTGGCGCTTGCGGCGCGCAATTTTGTCTGCGACCTGCTCAAACCTGGGGCGGACGCCGCCGAGATCTATGCGGAGTATAGCGACTGGCTGCAAAGCCGCGGCCGACCGCAGGAGCGCCGGCTGTTCGCGCATGGCCAAGGCTACGACATGGTTGAACGTCCGCTGCTCCGTCAGGACGAAACAATGCGTCTGGGGACATCGATGAACCTCGCAGTCCATCCGAGCTACATTCATGGGGGCGTACGAAGCTGGATTTGCGACAATTACCTGATCGACCAGAATGGCGAACTGGAACGGTTGCACCAGATGGACGAAGCCATATTGGAATTGTGATACATGCGGTTCCTGCTTGCTCATCCCAATCCCGAGCCGCTTGCCCATTTATTGCAATCGGTGTTTCCCAAGCTCGATCTCGTCGTCGCACGTGATGATGTCGCGCCACGCTACCTGCAAGATGTGGACATTCTTCTTACGATTGGCCGCTGGTTGACAGCCGAACATGTCGTACGGGCATCTCGGCTTCGATGGATCCAATGCCTGATCACCGGCACTGAACATATCGAACCACTTTTGCGGCGTCGACCAGACGTGTTGTTGACGAATGCGAGGGGCATACACGGTGCGCAGATGACCGAGGCAGCGCTGACCCACATGCTCGTCCTGATACGCCAGGTGCCGCGGCTTCTGTGCAATCAGAAACAGGCGCAATGGCAGCCGTTCACGCCCCGCGTGCTAGAAGGGAAAACTGCGGTCATCCTGGGTTCTGGAGCGATCGCACAGCATATGGCGCGTGTGCTGTCGCTAATGGACATGCGTGTTCTCGGAGTGAGCGCGGCTCCGCGCCAGGAAGAGGGGTTCCAAGCGATTGTTGCGCGCTCGGCCGTGCACGTGGCAGTGGCCGAAGCTGATTTCGTCATCAATCTTCTGCCCATGTCAGAGGAAAATCGGCACTTCGTGGATGCTCGATTCTGGCACGGCTGCAAACGCGAATGCGTTTTTATCAATCTCGGCCGGGGCGGCACTGTCGACACGTCCGCGCTGATAGGCGTGCTTAAAGACGGGAAAATTTCGGCGGCCGGGCTGGATGCATTCGAACTGACACCATTGCCCACCGACAGCCCACTCTGGACCATGCCCAACGTGTTCATTACTCCGGGTCTGGCTGGGCGAAGCGACAACTACGATATGAAGCTCATGAGCATCTTGGAAGCCAACATTCCGCGATTCCTACATGGCGAAGTTGGAAAAATGGTTAACCGTGTTTTAATTTCCATCGAGTACTGACGCGGGAAACGGGTTATTTTGTCGACCGTGAACAAAGGATCTGTTTCAGGCTGCAATTGATATTCTGTGTGAGATGAGCGCAGTGGCGATCAGCCACAAGAGCTCCCTGAACCATTTGAGCAGGAGTGAGAAGTTGTATCCGGCAGCCGCCAGGATGACGTTGATGGCGTCGCCCTGTTCTCCGGCGAGATAGTTGCGGCCCATGCGATGTTCGGCCTTGATGTGACCAATGACCGGCTCGACCGCCGAGCGTCTGCGCATCTGTCGTTTGATTGCTGGCGTGACCCGTCGCTTCTGGCCGGCGGTGAATACCCTGAACCTGTGGCTGTCGGGCGCATTGTGGCCGCGGTATCCGGCGTCGGCCAGGATGTGGTCGATCTGGTTGCCGATGGTCCTCTCCATGTCCGGGATCACGCTCGCCAGCGTGTGGCCGTCATAGGGATTGCCGGGCAGCGCCTTTGCGTGCAGCGCGAACTGGCCGCCCTTCGAGCGGTTGAGCGTCGTGGCGATCGAGGCCTTGACGCCGAACTCGTAAGGCGCGTGGGCCTTGCCCTTGCCGATGCATTCCACCTCATGGGCGTGCAGGCTGTAGATCTTGCGGCCGCGTTGGCGCTGCCTTTGCTCCAGAACCGCCGAGGCCTGATAGAGCGGCGATTTTGAAGAACAGCTGATAGGCCTTCTTCTACTCACCGCGATCGCAATACCATTTGGCGTTGGTAATCGATCCTTCTGTTTCTAGAATATCCATCACGGACAGAAGGCGGGGATAAAGACCACGCCTCTTCCAACGCTTGGCGATCTAAGCCTGGACCCATTTGGCGCGGGCGTCCCAATTCTCGCTGGTGTTGCCAATTTCCTTCAGGCGCGCGATCACGTCGAGCAGCTGCTCCAGCATGCCGATAGTCGTGTCGTCGGTCAGATGCCGTGCGCCATATTTGCAGGTGGCAGGGTTTTACGGCGTCACGAGAATCTTGTCGAGGATTTCCGGCTGGTCGCGATAGACGTGATAGGGAATGCGGAAACCTTCGTCCGGATAGTGCGACGTCATATTGCGTGCCCAGACCATTCCGTTGGCAAAACGCTTTTTTATGTCATCCGTCGCATTGGGATAGAACAGCGGTTTACCGAGCTGCTTCACGCGAGACACGCCAACGATGACATATTTTGAGTCGTTCTCGTCAGTGAACGGGTTGGAATAATTGGTGTAGTAGAAGATGAGGCTTTCGCTCTCTTCCAGCTCTGCGAAGAACTCGTCTGCCCCGGCCCGGCGATTGTCGTTGTCGTTGTCGTTGTCGAGACGGCCATCAGTATAAACCTCATCGCCATACATGGCTTCATAGGACCAGACGCAAACCGTTGAAGGCGGGATGTCCCATTCCTCGCGGTCGGCATCGCCGTTGAAGAAATCGGGCGGGTTCGAATATCCGCGAATGGCATCCGGTCCGAAGGCATTGATGCTGTATATGCAGGGCGGTAGATCATGGCTCCTGAGATTGCAGAGCGCCTGACCGGTACAGACCTTCTCGCGTTCGAGATTGCGTTTGCGGTGGATCACGTAGCCCGGATAGGACTTCACACCAACACAATATGTGTTCTGCTCCGGTTTCGAACAGATCCGTCCATTCCACCCGTCGTCGTGCCAGGCAATTCGTGCGGTAAGATGCGTAGTCATGCTTCCCCCAAGATAACTAGCAACTCAATCATGAGTAGCGGCTTGCAGAAGGTCAAGCATCTCAGCGCAAGACCGGTCGATATATTTTAGCTGGTGATATAAGGCTCGGGGCTGCGATACCGGCCGTTAGGTTGGGCATACGAAGACCAAAGCCTTTCAGGATCCAAGTCTCCAAGTCACTTTCATTCGCTACCTGGACATAGTCCCTCGCAAATCGCGTCGGTGAAACGACAAATGCACCATCGTCGTGACGGTGTGGAAAGAGTAAGGCGCCTTTGTGTTTTCCGCGAGCAACGAAAGCGTGAAAAGCTTTTGTGTGTCCGTCGTCAGCGCCTACTGGACAGATTGGGCTGATTGCTTAAGGCAGTGATTTTGGCAAAGTAAAGAAGAGTAACAACTGGGTTTAAGCGGAGGCTACAGCTTAACAACATGCCGCAACCCACTAAACCCGGAGAACAATATCAGGCAAAAAGCGATCCCGAGGATAACGGCACTCAACGGCCTCTCAACGAAAGTAAGGTAATCTCCTCCCGAAATCGTCAGTGCACGGCGGAAATTTTCCTCCATCATCGGCCCCAGAACAAATCCCAACAAGAATGAAGCTGCGGGCAAACCTGCGACACGCATGAATACGCCAATTACCCCGAACGCGAACACTACCCACAAGGCGACGATACTACCGTCGACAATGTACAGTCCCACACACAGCAGTACCAGTATTGCAGGGAACAGCATGTTATAGGGCACCTGGAGCAGACGGACCCATATGCCGATCAGAGGCACATTCAAAACAAGAAGAAGGACGTTTCCGATCCAGAAACTCATGATGAGCCCCCAAAAGACGTCCGCATGGCTCGCCATTAGCGAAGGCCCAGGCGTTATTCCGTGCAAGATCATGGCACCGATCATAAGTGCCATGGTCGCGCTACCGGGAATCCCCAATGTCATCGTCGGGATGAAGGCTGTCTGATCGGCAGCATTGTTCGCAGCTTCGGGCGCCGCAATTCCTTCAATTGCCCCATGGCCAAGTCGCTCAGGCTCCTTCGCAAATCGCTTTTCAACACCATAAGCCATGAATGAAGCAATCGTAGGGCCGGTTCCGGGGAGTGTCCCAAAAAATGACCCAATCCCGGCACCCCTTAACGTCGGAAACAACGAGCGAACAAATTCGTCGCGCTTGGGCCACATGCTTTTCAAGTTGATCGCCTGATCCTCACGTTTTGTTGCTCCAGCATTGCTTACACTGATGATGACTTCCGCAAGGCCGAAGACACCCATAACAACCGGAATCAGGCCGATGCCATCCTGAAGAGCAAATATACCGAAGGTGAAACGTTCATCGCCGGTATCAATATCCAGCCCAACAAATCCGACAGCCATACCGAAAAGGATCATGGCCATGTTCTTGGCAGCAGAACTGCCCGATATGGTCGAGGCCGCGACCAACCCCAAAACCATCAGCGCAAAATACTCTGCGGAACCGAACTTTAGCGCATAGTCGACGATGATCGGCGAAAACAGCATCATCAATAGGATGCCTATGCTCCCGCCAATAAAGGACGAGGTGGCAGTGATGAAGAGGGCAACACCCGCACGCCCCTTTTTCGCAAGTGGATAGCCGTCAATCGCAGTCACAGCGGACGACGGGGTACCTGGAACATTGATCAAAATTGCCGCGATCGATCCACCATATGCCGTCCCATACCAGACGCCGGCAAGCATGATCAGGCCTGCAGTGGGGTCCATGTAAAAGGTCAGCGGGAACAACAGTGATATTGCGGTCAGTGCACCAATACCGGGCAGGACGCCCACAAATGTACCGAGAAACACACCTACAAAACAATACCAGAGATTCGCTGGTTGCAACGCAACCGACAAGCCAAATCCGATGTTAGCGAATGTTTCCGAAAGGAAATCCATCAAGCCCCCAACCAGGTAAAATATTCGACGTGCTGACCCAGCCCCAAACTAAATATGAGATAGACGAACAAGCAGAGGAAAACGGCGAGAGCACAACTCTTAACAAATCCGATATACTCGGCACTCGCCAAAGACGAAATCACGACAAGGATGCCAATCGCTGGCACCAGACCGAACCAACTCACAACGCCGATAAAACTGAGTATGCCGAACAGGATAATGAAAGCGCGCGACCATGTTAAATGCAGCGCTTCGGCGTTTTTCAGCGCGCCTTGCACACCGATGACAATGCCGGAGCAGGTAAGAAGAATCCCCACCAGAAGCGGGAACAGGCCCGGCCCAAGGTCATCAAATCCCGATGTAGGAAACTTTGCATAAGCGTAAGTTGAAACGCCGATACCAAACCCGGCTATGACAAGCCCGGTCAACACGTCAATTCCTGCGATCCAACGCATCGCGCACGACTCCACACATTTCGGAACTATCGTGACATCGCCAAGCGGCAACAATTGGCGAGACCGTTTTGATCACTTTCATGATGGCGTAATACTGTCGCGAACCAGATCGGCAGTTCGGGAAAAATGGTTGTTCAGCAGGTTCACGGCCTCATCGCCGTTCCGCGCAATCGCTGCCTGGGCAATCGCTTCGTGCTCCTTGGCACGGTCGCTTGCCTGCGGCGTCAATCGTGCGAGAACCCGATACCTGTCCGAAGCGAAAAAGAGCGTTCTGCAAAATCCCAGCAGCCACACCGATCTGCATGCGCTGATCAACGCTTCGTGAAACTCGAGATGCCGTAGATTCCACTCGGGATTGCGGTTTATTTCTTGCTCTGAAGTTCTGGCAAATCGGTCCGTCCGCGCCAACCGATGTAAGGAAATCAATATACGCTCCTCCCACTCCTGGCTTCCGTGCTCGATCGATTCACGCAAACCGATTTCATTGAGCCACCGCTTCGTCCTCAATATTCCATCCAGTTCCACCACGCTGAAACCAGCGACGGTGAAACCGCGTCGCTCGTTCTGCGCAATCATGCCCTCGCTTGCCAGCCTGCTCAAAGCCTCCCTGACGGGTGCTGCTCCAATTGAATATTTAGCGCCCAGTTCCTGCGGCTGTAACTTCGCGCCTGGGGAGTATTTCCCATTGAGAATATCCTCTCGAATGAGGATATATGCTTGCGTCGCCAACGTTCTCTTTGTACTCGCTTCGGTCGTCCGTCCTGCCCCGAAATCCGACAGATCCGGTGAAGTTTCGGCAAAGGGTAGAACGTTCGGCATCCTTGTTTCCATATTCAAAGGTCCTCGTGCGACAAATTGAAGAAACACTCGATCAGTTGCACCTTCTCTAAGAGCCTCAATTATTTACAATTGCGCACCAATTCTAGCAACCTGACCTACATGCCCTCCATTTTAGAAGATCAGTCCGAAGCAAAAAATCACAACCAATTCTTTATCAATGGCAATACCATTCAAATATTTAAAAACTTGACTTTTATTAGGAAAAGCATATCCGCCTGCAACACACTTCTGCACAGGCGGATATCTCGTATCTATTTCGATTCTTCATCCTTATTGATGACGAGCACCCATTTGGCTTCCTCGTCCGTCAGCCATTGACCGTATTCTTCAGGAGTCGAACCAGGTGCCACAGAACCAATTTCGGTAAATGCCTCTTCAATTTCCGGCACTGCGAGCGCTTCCTGAATGTGCTTGCTTAGAAAGTTGAGCACATCGGCGGGGGTGCCCTTCGGTGCCAACACACCGTTTAGCGTACTACCCGTGACATTGGGATAGCCTGCTTCTTCAATGGTTGGAACGTCCGGCAGCACTTTGCTCCGACCATAATTTCCAATAACGGCGAGGGGTCGCAGTTTTCCACTTTCAATGTGCGGCATGGCACTCTTCAACTGCTGGAAACCTGCATCAATCTGCTCTCCAACAAGCGCGGTGATCGCCGGGGCGTTCCCCTTGTAATAAACTTCAGTCCAGTCAACGCCCGACTCCTGACGGAGCAACATGCCGATGAAGTGATTTGTGCTGAGACGGCTGCTGAAGCCGACCGTAACTTCGCCTGGATGTGCCTTTGTATATTCGACAAACTCTTCAACGGTTGTAACCGGAAGAGATGACCGAACCAAAAGCAGGTTTGTCGCCTCCGCGAGGCTGCTGACAGGATCGAACACTGATTTCCAGTCGCTGTAAGGTGCATTTTCTCTCAGCATAGGTCCGAATATCAGCGGACCGTTTCCCCCGATAAAAAGTGTGTGCCCATCAGGCTCGGATTTCGAAACGGCCACACCTGCGATCATTCCTCCACCGCCCGGCTTGTTGACGACAACGACCGGTTGACCCAGCTTATCGCCAAGTCCCTTCTGTAGAAGCCGAGCACTGGTATCAACATTACCACCAGCCGAGTATGGCACGACGAGAGTGATTGGCTTGCTGGGAAATTCTTGCGCTACAGTTTGGTGAGAAAAAAGAGCGAATGATGCGACGGTGAATGCCGCAATGATCTTATGTTTCATAGATAACCTCCCTTGATTAGTTTCGGCGACGATATTTAAACGAGACCTGCGTAGGACCCTCCATCCAGTTGAATATTCTGACCTGACATGTATCCAGCCTGCTGACTGCAAATAAATGCACACGTATCGCCAAATTCATTCGGCTGCCCGAGCCGCTTTGCAGCGATTGTTGAAGCAATTTGCTTCTTTGCTTCCTCGATACTTACTGACTTATCTTTCGAGATAATATCGGCCATAAATGTTGTTCGATCCGTATCAAATCGTTCGGGCAACATGTTATTTATTGTTACATTGTCTATCGCACATTCAATTGAAAGAGCCTTGCAAGCGGCGGTCAAACCTGCTCTTGCCGCAGTGGAAAGCCCCATTCGCGGTCTTGGTGACTTGACCATGGCAGAGGTAATATTAACTATACGACCGAATTTTTGCTCCCTCATATGAGGCAAGACATGCTTAATTATCGTGAGAGCAATAATCATGTTCTTGTTCATTGCATCCATCCAGTCTTCCGGACCCCAATCCACGAAGCGGCCTGGTGCCGGCCCACTATTGTTTGTGACAAGGATGTCCGGCGTTCCCGCTGCAACCACAAACTCTTTCAACTGACGTTCATCATTCAGATCGGCGCAAATATAGTTGACCTTACGCCCAGTCTTTTCCTCGATTTCTGATGCAGCGACCTGCAAAGCCTCTTCATTCCGGCCGTTGATTGTTACGGAGCAGCCCGCTTCTGCCAGCGATAGCGCACAGGCTTTTCCAAGTCCGCGCGATGATCCGCATATGAGAGCTGCCTTTTCCGATATTCCCAGGTCCATAGCTGATATTTCCTAGATTTCGACTCAGTCAGCATAGTTCGTCAGGATATGACTGACGGCTTCCGCTCGCGTTCCGATCCAAATGTCATCTTCGGCTTTTGCTTTTTCGATCAGCTTTGCATAAGCGGACATTCCGAGCGCCCGGCCGAATACATGGGAATGTATCGTTGGATCGATCCGCACCGCGCCATCTTCATACTTGCGCACATATTCGAGCCATTGATCAAATATCTTGATCATCGCATCAGGCGTTTGGCCGTGCTTCATGTAAATTGGAAGGTCGTTGATATCCATATTACTTGGGAAGACGAGCAGTTTGCCGGACTTGTAATTCACAAAATACGGAAGATCGTCATCAAGAGGATCGCCGTGCCATTTGAGCCCTTCTTCCACGAGCAACCTGCCTGTGTTGAGGCTTGGCGTACCGCGAGGACTGATCCAACCTTCGGGGCGCTTTCCGGTAACGGTTTCGATCGCACCTACAGCTTTGCGGATATTCGCCCGCTCTTCTTCTTCGGAAAGGTAGGCCGGCACCACGTCCATTGAGTAGGAGTGCGCCACGATATCATGACCCGTTTCGTGGATTTCCTTGACGATATCCGGATGTCTGGCCGCCATGATACCGTTAATCATTATGGTCAGGCGTATATCAAGCTTGTCCGCTACCTTGAGGATTCTCTGGATCCCTCTTTTCGGCCCATACTCTGCGAAACTGACAGCATTGGTATCAAGCACGCCGGCTTTGATCGGGTTACCCATCGGGCCGATGCCGGGCCATTTGTCGTCCGCCCACCCTTCGAATGCGCATCTGAAAATCACGGCGATACGCTTACCATCCGGCCAGCGAAAGCTCTCAGGGAGGTTTGTCGTTTCTACGACTTCTTCAGTCATTCTCATTCACTTTCGTGTTCGGCTTGATATTCACAGGGTGCCTCAAATGAATAGCCTATGTCAATTTTTTTCGAAAATTTTTTTATTATAAGTTTTTTTTCGAAATATATTCCATTTAGAGAGTGTCAACGGCGGAATAAAAGTCGGCCAAAGGGCGGCGCAAAACCAGGCCACTTTGCGCCGCAAGCGGGGAACGCCGGGAGGGCGTAGCCCGACCAGAGTTTCCCGCTTGCGGGTCGGCGTTTT
>NZ_JBDQQS010000028.1:0-43530 GCF_039888615.1 Hoeflea sp. CAU 1731
CATTTGGAGTGTAATAAAATCTCATTGGCGTCTCATTTGAAGTGTAATGCATTACACTTCAGTCTCACGCAAATCATTGAAAACACTCAATGCGCGAGTCTCGGTTTCAAACCTAAATCGACATGTCGGATGACCGGAATTCATGAGATTCAAGCACTTCCCTGAAAAACGAACCGGGGTTCATGAGATTCTGGAGCGGTATTCATGAGACTGGTAGAGTCGGAATTCGTGAGACTGGCGACGTTTCTTGGGCTTTGCAGCATTCTGACGCTCTCTCTCGTCGCGTTGAGCACGCCAGAGCCGGGCTGAGATACGTCTCCTCAACGAGAGAGGCCATGTCGCAAGCGCCTCGCGAACCCGCACCTGCCCGTCCACGTCGCTCTTCAGCAAGATGGAGATCGCTTGGTCGACCGGGTTTCCGACAACCCGACCGATCCCCACCGTCAATGCGAAACCCTGTAGAAGTGAGCCCTGCGCCAAAGCGTGCAGGCCGGGACGCACGGGTTTGGCCAGGACTGGCGCAACCTCGTCATACTCTGGAACGACAACCGTCAGCGCCTGGCGGATAATCGGCGTCGTGAGGAAGTCATGGTAGTCGCGCCGGGTCTGCAACGACATGCGCGGTTGCTCGGAAAGAGATGGGGGCGAGGCTCGGCGGTGTCGTGTTGTCAGAAGGGCCAGTATCTCGACTGGCCCCAAATCCCCCTGACCGAGTCCCTGAACCCACGCATCGAGAACAGCAGCCCCGACCTTTGCGGGCGCGTCCGCTGTCGCCATCCGTTTTGCACCCAGCACAACAGGCAGCGCCTCGCCTGTCGTACCCTGATAATCAGAACCATGGACAGGACACCGAAAAACCCACGGAAGAGCCGCGGACTTGCTCTGCACGTCGGCGGGACACATCGGGCAGTGATACCGGTTCCTGCGGATCATCATCCGGGCCTCCGGAATCAGTTCACCGAACGTCACCCCCTGCACGACCTGGGACGAAAGCCCGGTTCGGGCCTCGATCCGAGCCCCCTCCCCTTCCGACATTCGCCATTCCAGATCGAACACATCGCGGCCGGACAAGCCAAGCTCGGCCAGAAACTCCGGTACTGTCATCGCGTAGAACGGCGCCATGCGGGCGATCCAGGAAGATAGGCGCTCGTCCGCCTCGGGTGGGAACACCACCGGCAGAAGGCCCTGCCCGATCACACCGGCTCTCCCAAGACCACCTGCAACCTGTCACCACCCAGAATGTCACGCGAGAGGATGCGTTCCTCGCCGCTTGCGATGGCGGAGATTGCCAGCTGACACATGATGGAAAATATCCCCGAGGTGATGCCGCCGGTCACCTTGATCATCCGCGAGAGCGCCTTCTCGCCGATCTCGCTTTCGCGCCGGAGCGGCAGGCTGCGCATGAGCGTGCTCATCAGCCCGGTGAAATCGGCCCCGTCCTGCCAGGGCGGCAGGCCGAACGCCTCAAAACGGCGCACCAGCTGGTCATCGGTGCGCAGCGCATTACGGGCCTGGGCGGTGCCGACACAAACGAGAGGAGCGCGCAGCTCGTTGCCCAGAAATCGCAGCATGTTCAGGAACCGTGCCTGCTCGCGTATCGTGCCCGCCTGTAGGCTATGGATTTCGTCGATCACCAGCATATGAGGGCGCAACTCGGTGAGCAGCCGCAGAGCCAGGCTTTCAAGAACGGCAAGCGTGGCACGGGGAGGTTCCGGGGCCCCGATTGCAGCCAGAATCCGGCGGTAGAACCTTGTCTCATCCGGGCCTGAGACCATCTGCACCGCGACGACCGGCATGTTGAGCCGCCCGCTGGTGTCGTCGAAGCTTGAGGGGTGATCGCGCGTGAATTTCTCGATGATCATGGTCTTGCCCATGCCGCTTTCACCGACCAGGAGCAGGTTTGGCATCCGGGCGCGCTCCGGGAAGGACAGCAGGGTTTCCAGCTTGGCGAGCGCCGCCTCCGCCCGGGGATAGGACACCCATCGGTCGGCACGGATGCGCAGGATGCGTTCCTCGGCGCTGAGAGCGGCAATCCTGCCTGCGTTCGGATAGAGATGCGGAAACTCAGTCGTCATCGTACCACTCCTCGACATAGAAGCCCGGGTGATCTTTCAGCGCATTGCCCTTGTTTTCCGGCGCAGGAAGCGCTTCGGGCGCATCTGGCCCAGGCGTCACATCGATTATCGGGCGTTGGTCGAGATGCGCCCGCCGGGCCTGGTGGCGTCGTATCGCCTTGGTCTGCCGCGCGGCGCTATCGACGAGATCGCGCTGCGCCTCGATCGTCCGAAAGATGAGCTCCTCGTCTACCGACCGGCGACCGGCCTCCCGCAAGGCCCTCCGCGCCGCGCGGTGTTCCCAGAGCGTGATTGCAGGTCGCGTCAGGTCCGCGGGCCGGGCCTCAATGATGCCGTCCTCGGTCAGAACGAAGATACGCGAGAGATCGCGTGGGTCGTATTTTAACGTGTATTTGCGGGTTTCCTGGCCCATCAGCCAGCGCAGCTCGTTCGACCAGTAGCGGATGTGGAAGAGGTGAAAACCGTCGCGTTGAAGCACACGCTGCTCCGAAGGCAGAAAATCGACCAGGAACTGACGCAGATCGGCGGGCATGCGGACCTTGGGTTCGCCGGCACGCAGCTCCCAGGCCGCTGAGGGCGTAGTTTCCAAGGCGCTGTGAATGCGCGCGTGGTAGGAGCCGGTGATTTCGAGCGCCAACCAGGTTTCCAACTCGTCGAGCGTCATCACCGCCTCAGCCTCGGCGTCGAGATCGCCACGTTCGAAGATGTTCGAGAAATGCGAGCCCGGCAACAGATGCACTGCGCCCATCATGGTGCCGATCAGGCGCTCGATATGGCCGCCATAGCGCGGTGTGCCGGGCGGGCGGTACCGCAGATCGATCTGGTACTCGGCGCAGGCGTGTCCGAAGGCACGGGCATGGAATTCCGCGCCGTTGTCAACGTAGATCGCCTTGGGAATGCCCTGCGTGGGCCAGCCTGTATTGATCCCGCGCGCCGCCAGCCAGTGCGACTTGTCCATCACCGCATGGGTCACGCAAAGCGCAACGGAAAGAAGCGAGGGCGGTTCCAGAGACAGGTGAAACCCCAAAATCATGCGGCTATTCACATCTATCGCCACGGTCAGCGTCGGCCGGCCAAGCGGGCGCCGGGTCACTGGATCGACTACCGTCACATCGACCTTGGTATGATCGATCTGGACGATGTCGAGCGGGTGGGCCGCAGTGAGCGTTCCGGGCGTGGCAAGGTGGCGGCGCTCCGCCTTGTCCTTCCCCTCCCGCCTGGCCATGAGTTTTGCCTGATCCTTCAGATCCAGCCAGCGGCCAAGGCGCCTGATCGAAGGAGGTGCCAGTCCCTGCGATCGGCAATCGGCTGCAACCTCGCGCCAGAACCGGGTCTTGGTCGGTTTGCGGCGGGTGGCATAGAAGCCTTTGAAATGGTGGACCACAATCGCCTCCACCGCCGGGTCCAAGGGCAGCATGCCCGGTTTGCGGCCCGACGTATTTGGCAGGAGCGCACTGGTCCGCGCATTTTCCCGGAACTGCCTCGCTAAACGATAGACCGTCGCCCGGCTGATATCCAACTGTCGCATCGCCCAATCAACGTCACCTTCGGTGAGCTGTTCCGGCAGCTCGGCAAGCACTCTTGCGCGAAACTCGGCTTCTTCCCAGTCTTGGTCAGCTGCGGGATTATCGGACATGACTTGAGCGACGCACGGATGCTGTGTAGTCTCACGAATAGTGACTCACATCCATGTACAGTCTCATGAATTCCGACTCAATATCGAAAACGAAGTACCGGCAAAGCCTTGAAAACAAATGGACCGCAGTCTCACGAATACCGGCAGACCGACACTCAGCACCGCCAAATGGGTCTTCGGCCAACGAGAACAGTGAGAGAGATTGCCCTGGCGGCGAGGCCTTGAACCTGCCTTCCTTTGTGGCCGGTTCCGGCACCCTCGATCGGCTGGTCGACACCGCGCGCGACTATGCCCGCGCCGCGGCCTCGGACAACACGCTGAAGTCCTATGCCAAGGACTGGGCGCATTTCGCGCGCTGGTGCCGGATGAAGGGTGCCGAGCCCCTCCCCCCGTCGTCGGAGATGATCGGCCTGTACATCGCGGATCTGGCATCAGGGTCGGGCCCCTCCCCTGCCCTATCCGTCTCAACCATCGACCGCCGCCTGTCCGGTCTCGCCTGGAACTACGCACAGCGAGGGTTCGCTCTCGATCGCAAGAACCGGCACATCGCCACGGTGCTGGCCGGGATCAAGCGCAAGCACGCTCGGCCGCCGGTGCAGAAGGCCGCCATTATGGCAGAAGACATCCTCGCAATGGTGGCCACCCTTCCTTTCGATCTGCGCGGGCTTCGGGACCGGGCAATCCTTCTCCTTGGATACGCCGGAGGCTTGCGCCGCTCGGAAATCGTCAGCCTGGACGTGCACAAAGATGATACGCAGGACTCCAGTGGCTGGATCGAGATCATGGAGAAAGGTGCCCTCCTCACGCTTAATGCCAAGACCGGCTGGCGCGAGGTCGAGATCGGGCGCGGCTCGTCGGAGCAGACCTGCCCAGTGCACGCGCTGGAACAGTGGCTGCATTTTGCCAGGATCGACTTCGGCCCAATCTTCGTCGGCACCTCACGCGATGGCAAACGCGCCTCAGAAACCAGGCTGAACGACAAGCACGTTGCGCGCCTGATCAAGCGCACGGTCCTGGACGCCGGCATCCGATCCGAACTGCCTGAGAAGGAGCGGCTGGCGCTGTTTTCCGGGCATTCATTGCGCGCGGGGCTCGCCAGTTCGGCGGAGGTCGACGAACGCTATGTCCAGAAGCAGCTCGGACATGCCTCGGCCGAAATGACCCGCCGCTACCAGCGCCGCCGCGATCGGTTCCGGGTGAACCTGACCAAGGCCGCCGGTCTCTGAGCCCCTGCGCTATCACGCGGCCTGCCCGCTGAGCCTACCATAGAAGCTGCGTTCCAGATGCAGCTCCCCCGCCCCGGCTTTCTCGACCATGCCCCGCAGATAGCCGCCCGGCGAGGCCACCTCGCCCGCGCTGTGCTTTTCGAACACGAGCGCGAACGCCGCCGTGGCCACCTGTTTGCCCAGTCTGTCCTGCGCCACGTTCCAGGCATGCTCCGAGATCCCGATCATCGGCCTGAGTTGCCCGGCAACCCGATGCAGATCGCCCCAATCCTTGACGAATCCGCCCATATTGCGCGCCCAGGATGCGAATTCCGGACAGGCCTGCATGATGGTTGGCAGATCGAGCGCAGCCCGCTTCTTGCGCACCGCCGCAACCCAGTCTTCCAGCTCCCTGTCAACCCGCTCTTCGGATCGGGCATTGGGCACCACACCCGCCGCTTCCTCTTTTTCTGAGGAATTACCAATTACAGGATCAAGTTGGTTTGTAATTAGTATATGGGGGTCAGAATTGACCCCCCTGGGGTTCGTTTTTTGAGTCTTCTCCATGACTTGAGCATCTTTATCATCAGTGTTTTCCACAGGTTTTGCTGCGCCAGTCGCTTTGAGATAGGCGATGTCGACCCGTTCCTGTAGTTCCTTGAACCAGGTGAGCAGGCGCACAAGCTGTTCAGAGGCTTCGTGTCGGCGCGGAAGCCGGTCCAGAAGCTCCTCAAAAAGCCCCGTGAGTTGGCTCCAGGGCCCGCGCAGCGCGCTGCTGATAGCCGCTTCAATCCGGGCTCGGATCATCCGGCGCGCAACCGTGATCTGGCGCTTCAGCCGCTGGCAGAGCTCGCGCTCCGCCTGCAGCTCGGCATGAAGTCTCTCGAACTCGTCGACACGCGCCGAAAGCGGCGACAGATCGAAGCCGTAGGCCTCGACGATACGCCCATCAGCGTCCCTGCGGCCCCACCGCTTACCATTAGGGCTATCGTGGAAGGAGATCACGCCGATCTCAGCAAGACGCCGCGCGTGGCGCTTGAGGGCAGACAGCGAAAACCCCGTCTGCTCCATCAGATAGGCGTTCGACGCCCAGACGATCGGGCGCTGCCCCTCTTCCCAGTCCTGGGCCTGGGTAAACGCCCCAAGCGTGTCGAGGAGCATCATGTCGCCGGCCTTCAAGCCTATATGTGCCCCCACGCGCTTGAGTGCCACGAAGGCCCGTGTTTTGGGTACTGCTACCCGTTCACCGGCTTGGGCAAGTTGCTCAGCAACCCCAAGACCCGGTGTCGGCTTGCGCCAACCTGTATGTTTCATGCCTGTATCTCACCTCCGGTTATGTGGAGGCAAAAGAAAGCCGTTCGCTCAAAAGCGTTCGTCGTTGACAGTGATTCGTGGGAGAGGTATCTTCTAAGCGACCAAACTTTTCAGATTAGCTCTCAGGCCACGCTGCTTGGGGGCTTTTCTTTTGCCTAGTTCATTGTTCCGACTGCTCCTCTTTTGTAGCGAGGAATTCGCTGTAGAGCTGATCCAGTCGACCGGAGAGAAAGTCTCCGAAATCGGTTGAATCCTGTGCTGTCAGCGAAATACTGAATGCCTTACCAGACCGACCGATGACGCCTTTGATGCGGCCTTTGCCGGCGGTCCAGGTGCGTTTCTTGGGCGCAGCGCGTGCTTTCCGGCGCTTCGGCGCCCTGCCCGCTTCTGCCAGTTTGCTGTGCAAGAACTCGAAGCGAGCATCACTATCGAGTTCCGGAAACCCGCCAAATTCTAAGGCTTCTTTGAGGATCTTGTCGTTCGCCGGCTCCAAAGCCAGCTTTTTGAAATCCTCCCAGCGATCACGCCCGATCTGCTTTGCTTGACCAATCTGCTCGATAACGTCTCGCGGGACATTCTGAGCCACCGACAGCATGCGCGAAAGCAGTGTACCATCAATGGTCAACGCAGCCTGGATCACATCCTTTGACTGCCCCATATCCAAGAGAGTCTTCGCAAACAGTGCCTTCTCGATGAACGAGAGATCTGCGCGCGCCGTATTTTCCTGCCCTTGAGCAAGAATGTGCGCCACATCGTCCATTGGTTTGACAACAGCGCGAACCTTACGGTTGAGCGCAGATGCAACTCGCACGCGGCGATGCCCGAAGACGATCATATAGCGCCCGTCTAATTCCGGATGCGGGCGAAGCAATACTGGTGTGTCCTGGCGGCCGGCAGCGATCGATGCCTTCAGTTCATCGAACGCCTGATCGTCATCACTGAGGCGATCCGAGACAAAGGACACGTCGATCAATTGTGGATCGATCTCGACAATCGTTTCCCCTTCGAGGAGACGCTTCGAGTTCTCCGCGAGGCTGTCGATTGAAACTTTCATCGACTTCGAAGCACCGCGCATTGCGTATCCAGAGCGGCCAGAATCCTTGGGTTGCTCCGGGGAACCGCTCATGACGCTTTTCAGGAGATCTTTCCGAGCCATCAAGCTAACTCCTTTGCTTGGCGATCCAACTCAAGCTCTGCGCTCATCCGACCAGTTGCACGGCTGTCAAAATCGATGGTCTGCACGGCTGTCAAAATGTCGGTCATTCCCGCCCCCAAGCCTTGTGGATCAGCTCTGCAATCTCGTCGTTAACGTCGTTCAAAGAAGTGACAGCGCGATCATAGGTGGTCCGGACGAACTGCGACCGCTCGACTTCGTAGAGCGTTTGCTTCGTGATCCCTGCGTCGGATATCGCGGTTGATTTCAACACCGGAGCCGAAAGCATCTGATTTGGAAACATTGCCTGGAGGAGCCCAACCATCTGCTTTTGGGGGCCGTCCGTCGGTTCAAATCGCGTTACGAGGTAACGGAACCACTTCAGGCGCATGTTTGCTCCGGCGTCACGGATCGTCTTCATGATCCCGCCCAGCATCAGAAGAAACTGGCTCATCGACATGACGTCCAACATCTGAGGATGGACGGTCACAATCACCGAAGATGAGGCCGTAAGAGCGGTGAGCGTCAAGTAGCCTAACTGAGGGGGGCAGTCGATTACGACCACATCATAGCGCTCTTCGACCTCGCCGAGCGCTTTGGATATCCGAGTGAAGAAGATTCGCCCCTCATGGGGGTCGCTGCTCGTCAGTGCAACCGGGGTATCATATTCGTACTCTTGCAGTTCGAGGCTTGCCGGAACGATATCCAGATTTGGAAAGTTTGTCGGTCGGATTACTTCGGAGATGGGCTTGCGCTCGTCATCATACCGGAGCGTCTCATAGAGCGAAGGAACGTTGTCGAGTTCAGGCTGAATACCGTGCAATGCTGTCAGCGAAGCTTGAGGATCCAAGTCGATCGCAAGAACGCGATGCCCCTTCAGCGCCA
Source organism: Hoeflea sp. CAU 1731 (assembly GCF_039888615.1). Classification (NCBI taxonomy): domain Bacteria; kingdom Pseudomonadati; phylum Pseudomonadota; class Alphaproteobacteria; order Hyphomicrobiales; family Rhizobiaceae; genus Hoeflea; species Hoeflea sp. CAU 1731. Next base: position 8,269 of record NZ_JBDQQS010000028.1, read on the forward strand.
GATGCTGAGCGAGATGAGCTGCGGTGGTGGTCTTTCCCGAACCCCCTTTAAAGTTCACGACAGACACAACGTGCAACTCTTCGCCTAGCTGCCGGTAGGGCACATATCGACGCTTGCCTGGCCGACCATGTTTGTCCAGATAAGCTCTCAGCTCGAGCATCTGCTCCGCAGAGTAGCTACGCCTTCCGGATGACGACGTTTCAGGCTCGGGGCCTTTGCCCTCGAGGTGAAGCTTCTTGATGGTCGACTGGGTTACACCAAGGTAGTAGGCAACCTCCGCTAACGAAAACTGACGTAGACCTTTCTGGGCATCTGGAGGATACTGTTCCTGCCGCAACATATTGAGGCGGTCAGAGATCAACTCTCCCTGCTGAAGGATGATCTCGTCGAAGGGTTGATCCTTCGTATCAGCCGTAAATGACCTATCTCGCATCCGCCTGCCCTCTAAATATCGCTTTTTCAGCGATTTCGCTCTTTAAAGTGTCATCTACACGGAAAAACGAGTCTTAACAACGATTTTCACCCGGAGGTTCGAACCCTCTCGACGCACCAGGTGGTTTAGATGTGGCGACAATCTCTAGCGATCACAGAACACCTCAACTCAATATATAGGGATAATAGCGACATCTTAGACGCAGTTACTGAGTCATGTCCCACGGTGCCGACTCTGTAACCATCTGTTTTATATTTAATTTATGCGACTGCACGGCTGTCAAAACACATGCGGATCTAAGATTCGAAACGCCCGGCAGAACCGCGAAACCTAGGATGCTAAAACGAACAGTATCGGGCGGGCCTTGCAAACGGGCTATGACCATTTGCCGCCGTTCCGCTCTTCAATCACGGCAGACCAACAAATAACCAAGTCGCTTCAGGGGCCGGGAAGGCAGCATGAGTCGGCTGGGTTGCCCCAGCCGATTCTTCGCGTCACACGGCGTCTTTCGGCCCCCAGGGAATGACGGCTTGCAGGGACAGATCGTCCTGGTTCGCCGCCTTGCCTAGGTTGGCGTTGAAGCCGTGATCGCGGATGGTCAGCGTGTAGTAGTCGGCGCCGGTCTCCTTGTTCTGCTTCTTCCAGATGCCACCGCACTCGACCAGCTTGCCACGCGGGGAGCGGCCGAGGACGCGGTGCGTGGGGGCCATCGGGTTCGCGCTCGCGACGGGTTCGACCGTGATGTCGAGGTCGAAAGTCAGGGTCGAGATGGAGCCGACGCCCTTGGCGGTTTCGATGTCGGCGCTGGTGAATTTGATGCAGTTCGTGGTCATTGCTCTACTCCTTGTTTGCGTTGCAATGATGGTCACCTTGCAGTTGGCCAAGGCCCGGCCACACCGAAGGCGAAGCGCAGCGGAGAGGGGCAGGCGCCGGTCTTTTTGCCTCGCGAGGAATGGCCCGCAGGGTCAGGGGAAAAAGATCGGCGGCAACCTTTGTGGACGGGACGACAGCTGCGACCAGCATGTCATGCAACTCAGACAAAGGGAGAAGTGCGGTGGCCGCGAATGAAACTGGTTGAACAGCCGACAGAGATGCTGTGGGGGGCGCAATCCACTCCTAAACTCGCCTGAAATATAACATAGGCCAGACTTCAACGTCGCGCGCCCGGGATGACCTGCCGCAATCAATGTCTCCGCTACAGCGTGCACAATGCGGATGAGCATTCGATGCGCCCGAGGCTAAGAACGAAGGACCGCCTCGTTACGTGACACCGCCACCCTCCAATGGTCTGAAACGACAAACCGGTCGGTCGGATCGGTCATTCTATGCGACGGTACACATGGCCATGGTAGCCCCGCCCACCGACGGCGCATACCGATTGGCCCCGGCAACCGTCGCCGACTTACCCTTCCAGTGCGCATCCTATACGTCATTGACATATATGGAATTGACGATGACGCGATTGCAGACAGTTGTCGAACTGCCCGAATTCCAAAGGCGCGCCAAGGCAATCATGTGTCGGACAAGGAGCGTGAGGCGGCGATCAACTTCATTGCCGCCAATCCGGAAGCGGGCATTTCTCTTGGTGGCGGGTTACGCAAAGTCCGCATCCCGAGAGAGGGTAGCGGCAAGAGTGGCGGCTTCAGGACGGTGTATGTCTTTGGCGGGACCCATATGCCGATCTTTCTGATCACGGTCTTCGCCAAGAATGAGAAAGCCAACCTGTCGAAGACCGAACAGGCCGCTGCGGTAGAGATAAGCAAGGCGCTTGTCGCGAAATATGGAGACGCAACATGAGTGCATTCGAATCCATCTCCAAGGGACTGGAAGAGGCTCTGGCCTTCGCAGATGGCGATTTGGCAGGCGCGAAGGTACATGAACGTTCCGTGGCGGAGGTCGATGTCGCCGAAGTCCGGCAACGAACTGGCCTGTCCCAGGCCGAGTTTGCAAAGAGCATTGGCGTCGCTAAAGGTACGCTCTTGAACTGGGAACACGGGCGACGGCACCCGACAGGCCCAGCACAGGTTCTGCTGGCATTGATCGCCAAGAAGCCATCGGTGGTGCAGGATCTCTTGCGCGGCGCGTGAACCGGGGCCTAAGCCCCGATCCTCTTGATGCGGATCCCGAGCTTGCGGGCCTTGTCGACGATGTTCTCGGTGATGCCTGAACCGGGTGTAGCGATCAGGCCCTGCGGCATGGTCTCGAGCATCTTGTCGTTGCGCTTGAAGGGGGCAGCCTTGCCGTGGCTCTTCCAGTCGGGCTTGAAGACCACCTGGGTAACGTCTCGGGTATCTGCCCAGCGGGCCGCGATTCTCTCGGCGCCTTTGGGCGTGCCGCCGTGCAGGAGCACCATGTCGGCGTATTTGGCATGTGTGGCGTCAAGGACAGACCAGATCAGATCGTGGGCGTGATAATCCCCGCCCGAGAAAGCGATCCGCGTGCCTTCGGGGCAGTGCACCTCGGTCTCCTTGCGGCGCTTTGCCGAGAGATAGGCCCGGCTGTCCACCACGGCGGAGGTCAAGCCGCGATGCGAGACCTTGGATCCGGTGCGGGGCAGCCAGGGCGAACCGGTGGCGGCCGAGAAGTGGTCCACGGCCAGATCGCGCATCTGCTCGAACGCGTCGCGATGGTCCCAGAGCTTGAGCCCGATCAACTGGAGGCGCTCGAGTTCGACCGAGGCGACCTCGGAGCCGTCCTGAATGGCCAGACTTTCCCGGACCTCGAATTCGTTGTCGTCGAGGAGCTTCTGGATATGGGTGAGCCGACGATGGAAAATCGAGGTCAGGGACCAGAGCATCTCTTCGAGATTGTCTTCCAACTGGCTGCCGGTGAGGAGGCCGATGGTGGTGTCAAAAAGCGTCGCCATGGCGAGCTCGACCTCGTCGGGCTGGGGCAGGGGGCGGTGATCGGTCTCGCCGGGCCCGGGCGTTGCGCCGTGAAGTGCGAGGTGGTCGAGGATGGCGGAGGTCACGCCGGTTTCCTCTTGGATGTCTGTCTGATGGGGCATTGTCTTGTTCCTCTGTTTGATCTGACCCGATTTGGATAGGGCGATAACAGGACCGGCGGCGACCGGGCCGCATCCGTCAGGATCGCAGCGCAGCGGAGAATGCGCCGCGGGCCGGAAAATTGTTCCCGCGAGGAATGAGCCGAAGGCTCAGGGGAATTTTCTGGTGCGGGGCGCATTGCTGCTCGGGCGAGGGGCACTCAGCCCCGACCCGCTGGTCCATCGCTCCCCTTTTCCAAACGGGATCAGATCAAACCCGCGGAACCTTTGCCCTGTCGGACATCCACGAGGACGTTGGCGGTCACCTGTCCTCGATCTCCAGACCTTGTGCTTTCATGGACCCTAACAGGGACCGGCGCAGCGCATCTCTGCCAAATGCCCGCAGATCGTCGTTGAAATCGCCCATGTTCGGCACGAGATAACCGCAGGTAATTCCACGCGATTCCAGTTGGTTACGCAATTTCTTTGATGCGTTACGTCCGGCTTCGTCATTATCCCGCGCGATCCAAATGCGCTTGATCCGCGGCGGTGGGATGAAGAGGCCGAGATGGGTGACGGTGAGACAGGAGGCGAGGTCGAACTCGGGGAGTGCCGTGCCGACCGAGAGGGTGTTCTCGAGTCCCTCGCCGACGATGAGGTCGGAGCAAGCTGTGCCGGACCAGTAGCGGATGGCATGGCCAAGCAGCTGCCCAAGGATCCGCTTTGGGTTCTCGATTTCGGCCAATCCGCCGGTGGACGGGTCGAGATAGAACCTTGCGCATCCGGTGATCTGGCCCCGATTGTCGGTGATCTTCGCGAGCAGGGCAGGGGCCCTTTGCGGCAGATTGGGATCGTCCTCGCCGTGCCGCAAAAAGACCCGTGGGTGGTAGCGGAGGGCCGGACCCAGCCGTGTGATCCCGCGCCCTTGCAGATAAGTGGCGGCCAGATTGCCAAGCACCGGCTTGCCAGCGGCGAAGAGTTTGCGCGCCCGCGCGGCACATTTCGAGCACAGAGGTTGGTCGCGCTCGCCCATGTTCTCCTCACCACGCTGGCTGAAGACGACCTCGCCGATGCTGCATTCGAGAATCCGCAGGCCGGACGACAAATCCAACGGCTTGACGCGTTAATCGCCAAGCACCTGGCCGACGGTTGGGCCGGTCGGGATTATGCGGCGGCTCTTCACATCACAACCGGTCATCTTAACCGTATCGTTCGGATGGCGACCGGGCGCAGCCTGTCGGCACATCTGGAGACCGCAACGATAACCGAAGCGTGCCGATTAATCGCTTTTACCCGCCTTCCCATGGCGGAGATCGGATACCGACTCGGTTTTTCTGACTCTTCTTATTTCTCTCGCAGGTTTCGTTTGCGGATGGGTGAAACTCCTTCAGAGTATAGAATGAGAGTACTCGGATTAGAACTCTAGAGCATCGCGCTGGCGATAAAAAGGACGGTCATAACGATCACGTAATAGGTTATAATAAAGGGCCCGTTCCATCGCAGGCCAATCTCCTGGGCAGGCTTGCCGGTCATGCCAACGGCGATAGCCAATGTCGATGCAAAGGGCGAAAGTAGCATCGAACCGGACCAGCCGCACATCACGGCTAGCATCAACATCACTTCGGGCATGTCGATCCCGGACGAGATGATGGCACCGGAGCAGACGAGCGCGCTGATCATTGGCGAGAGGCCAAGCTGACTTAGCAGCGTCATAAGCAGGATGATAATGCAGGCGATGACGCCCGGTCCGACCGAGACATGTTCGATCAGCATGCGCAGCTTTTCGGCGGGCAGCATTTCCACCACTGTCAGGCCGAGGAAGGCGCTGGCGCCGATCAGGCAGATTTCACTGGTTGAATCGGGCAGGGCGCGGAACCCGTCGCGGGCAAGGGATTTGAGATTGCCCGAGAACGGGCGACCCTCGGTCAGCAGGACCCAGATCACCGCCATGGCGGGAATGACGATCAGGATCGCGGCCCGCATCGGAATGCCGACCACCGCCTCGGCCAGTGCCGACAGCCCGGTGATCGCAAGGAGCAACCCGAGCAGCGCGGCCATGGCGAGGCCCGCGCCCTTGTGGGGCGACGGGGTGAAGGTGCGGCGCGGACGGCGCTCCAGCCGGTCGAACACCCAGCCGAGGGCGAAGAAGACCACCATCAGGCCAAGGCCGTAGGGCAGGTAGGACACATATCCCAATGTCGGCATCAGCGGGATGAGCATGTTGATGGCCAGCCCGACCGGCGACCACAGGATGGTGGCGGCAAAGCCGCGCAGGACCGCATTGGTGATTCGCCGCCCCTGCACCTCGGCGATGTCGGGGCTGGGCGCGGCGCGGTCACGTTCGGCCAACGCGATCCCGAGCAGAAGCTGCAGGCCGCCGAGATTGAGCAGGATGCCGAAGATATGACTGCCGCTGGCCAGCAGGGCGAACCGCCGCGACGGGGGCTGGTCCACCACGAAATGGGCGGCGGTACTGACGATGTTCGAGCGCATCGCGGCCACCCGCAGGATCGCCATGACGGCCAGCAGGGCAGGAAGGTAGAGCGCGCGGCTTGCTGCAAGGGCAAGGCTGCCCGGATCGCCCCCCGTGAGGACCAGAAGCCCCCCCGAAAGGGCGGCGAGGAATAGCAGAACTTTAGCGGTGGTGCGCACGTGACGCCAGCGCATCAGGATGTGGCACACGATCAACATGATCGCGATTCCAGCGAAGAGGTGATTGTTACTGAACAGGTCAGCGAGGGTAAAAACCGTGCCGCCCAGCAGTGCGAACGATGCAATCGTAGAAAGCCTGACAAGGCGGGCTGCATCTGGCATGATATGCTCTTACCTCATACCGGTGAACCGACCGCTACGCACCGCCCGGTGTGATCGACGGTGCGGCGACTCTATCCTTTCCGGTATTGTCTAGACAGACAACCCGCCATCAATCGCGATTTCGGCCCCCGAGATGTAGCGGCTAAAATCCGACAGTAAAAACAGCACCGTATGGACCACATCTTCGGGCAATCCTGCGCGGCCAAGTGGCACCTGCGCGGTGCGGGTCTTCAGGTCCTCATCGCTCCAGGCGTCCAGCATCGGGGTGAGAATGATGCCCGGATGGACCGAGTTGACGCGGATCCCGCGCGGGCCCAGTTCGCGCGCAGCGGTCTTGGTCATGCCGCGCACGGCCCACTTGGTGCCGACATAGGCGATGCCCTTGCTGGCGCGCAGCCCGGCAAGCGACGAGATGTTCACGATCGACCCGCCCTCGGGGCCCATCGCCGCTTCGGCGAACTTCACGCCCAGATAGGTGCCGAACTGGTTGACCTTGTATTGCAGGTCGAAATCCTCGGGCGTGGTGTCGGGGATGCTTTCGGGGCGGTAGAGCCCGGCATTGTTCACCAGACCGTGCAGGGGCCGGTCGCCGCATTGCGCCTGCAACGCCGCCCAGTCCGCTTCCGAGGTCACGTCGAGGCGGGCGAATTGCGCGCCGATCTCATCGGCGAGGGCGCGGCCCTCGTCTTCAAGGATGTCGGCGACGATTACCTGGGTGCCCCGCGCCGCGAGATGCCGGGCCTGAAGCGCGCCCTGTCCGCGCGCGCCGCCGGTGACCACCACGAGGCGGCCGCCGAAGGACACGCCCAGGATGTCGGCCTGGCCGGGGGTCATAGCCAGCTCCCCCCGAGCCGGGTCACGTCGTCGATGGGGTGGCCCCCGGCATCGAGTTCGCGCGCCGTGACGAGCGCCGCGTCGAGCATGGCGGCGCGGGCGGCGATGACGCGGTCATATTCGGGATGGGTCAGCAGATAGGGGAGGTTGCGGTTCACCGCCTCGATGATCCGGCGGGCGACCTCTTCGGGCTGCATGGAATTGGCCATGATTTCGGCCACGCGCCGGCGGTTCTCGGACGTGCTGTCCTGACCGGAGCTGGCGATGGCCGTGTTGACGTAGCCCGGGCAGACCGCGGTGACGCCGATGCCCAGCGGGGCCAGATCGCTGCGCGCGGTCTCGCTCAGCGAAACGGTGGCGGCCTTGGATGCGGCATAGGCGGCATAGCCGGGGGTCGAGAACAGGCCGCAGACCGAGCAGATATTGACGATATGCGCCGAGCGGCCCGCCCGGCGCAGCTGGTTCACGAAAACCTGCGTGCCGTGGAACATGCCCACCAGATTGGTGTCGAGGACGCGCTGGAAGGTGTCTAGCTCGACCTCATGGATGGGTTGGGGCGAGGCCGATATGCCCGCGACATTGAACAGCAGATCGGCCCCGCCGAAGGTTTCCCCGACCCGGTCGGCGGCGGCGGTCCAGTCCGAACGGGACCGTATGTCGAGCGCGAGGGCGAGGTCCGGGCCAGCGGGGGCCGACAGGTCGGCGCCCGCCACCTTCACGCCTTGGGCCTGAAGGGCGGCGACCAGCGCCTGACCGATGCCGGACGCCGCGCCGGTGACAAGCGCAACCGCGCCATCGAAGGGAAAAGAGCTTTGGGTCATGGTGCGAACAACACTTCTGGCAGGAACAGGGCGATTGCCGGGAAGATCACCAGAAGCAGGCACAGCAGGATTGGCCCGGCAACATAGGGCATGACCGCCTGATATATTCGGATCAGCGGAATGTCCGATGCCTGTGCCTGTATGACGAATATGTTCATGCCGACCGGAGGAGTGATCATCCCCGCCTCGACGACGAGCACGAGGAACACGCCGAACCAGATCGGGTCGAAGCCCGCGCTTTGCACCAGCGGCAGGAAGATCGGCACGGTGATCAGGATCATCCCGAAGGCTTCGAGGAAACAGCCCAGGATGATGTAGAACACCAGAAGTGCCAGCATGATGCCGTAGCTGCCGATCCCCATCGCGTCGATGCCGGAAATCAGCATTTGCGGCAGTTTTGTGAGGACCACGAAATAGGTGAAGATGTTGGCGCTGATCAGGATCATGAACAGCATGGATGAGGTGAGGATGGTGTCGCGCAGCCCCGCCATCGTGTCGCGCAGGGTCAGCTTGCGCTGCAGGAAGCCCAGGAGGAATGCCCCCGCGGCGCCGACGGCGGCGGCCTCGGTGGCGCTGAGCATCCCGGTATAGATGCCGCCGATCACCACCACGAAGAGCAGGGTGATTTCCCAGACATTGGCCAGCGCCCGGACCCGCTGGCCCAGGCTGGCGCGCAGCGCCTCTTTCGGGGCCATGCCGGATTTGAAGGCGGTCAGCAGGGCGACGATGACGACGTAGATCGCGAAGAGCAGAATGCCGGGCAACAGGCTTGCGGCATAGAGCCGGGGCACCGATTGTTCGGCGATCATGCCGTAGACGACGAGCGCGATGGAGGGCGGGATCAGGATGCCGAGCGTGCCGCCCGCCGCAACGCTGCCGACCGACAGCCGGTCGTCATAGCGCGCGCTGCGCATCGAGGGCAGGGCCACGCGCGTCATCGTGGCCGCCGTGGCGATGGACGATCCGCTGACCGCGCCGAAGCCCGCGCTGGCGCCAAGGGTGGCGAAAGCCTGTGAGCCGCGCAGGCCGGAAAACATGGTCTGGGCCGAGCTGTAGAGCCGCCCCGACATGCCCGACCGGACGGCGAGATCGCCCATCAGGACGAAGAGCGGAAGCTGCGAGAGGGTGTAGCTGCTGCCACTGTCGAACGGCACCTGTCCCATCACGCGCGCTGCGTTGGACCAGCCATTGACCATGCCGTACCCGATGAACCCGACAAGACCCATCGCCGCCGCGATGGGCACCCGCAGGAGGATCATCGCAAGAAGAAGGACGATTCCGCAAACGCCGACAATCTGTTCCATCATGGCTCCACGTGTTTGCGGCCACCGGCGGCCAGGGCAGAGGGTATTGCGGCGATGAGGCCGGCGAAGATCGGGAGCCAGATGCCCCAATAGGGGAAACCGGTCTCATATTTGTAGTCGCCGAAGCGCGTGCTGTCGTAGGCGGGCATGACCATCGCGGCGAGCAGGAGCATGACGAAGCCGAGGATCAGGAGCGTTCCCGTGACCTCGAGCACCCGCGTCACCCGGCGCGGCAGGAAATAGTCGCTGACATCGACCCGGATATTCGCGTTGCGCAGGAACACTTCGGGCAGGCCGAGAAAGATCGTATAGGCCATGGCGATTTCCACCACGTCATAGGATATGGCAAGGCCCCGGCCGGTGATTGCCTCGGTCAGGGCGTCGGTGATGCTCATGACGATGATGGTCACGATGGACAGGCCCGATATCGCCATGAAGACGGTGCTCAGGCGGCTGAGAAAGCGCAGCAATTGAAGTCCCCTTTTCGCAATCCGAAGCGGCCCGCCTTGGCGGTCCGCTCCGGGTTTTTGCAGCTTGACGCCGGGCGTTACTTGCCCAGCTTCTCGCGAAGGGCTTCGGCGAAGGCGCGGGCGGGTTTGCCCTCGCTTTCAAGCGCCTCGATGGCGGCTTCCTGAAGGTCCGGCACCATCGCGTTGAAGGTCGCAAGATCTTCTTCGCTGGGCTGGCGGACCTGAACGCCGAGGGTTTCGAGGTGCTCGCGCAGGCGCACTTCGCCCGCACCCAGGAGACGGCCCCAGGCATCCTGGCCGCCGGCACCGAAATATTCGTCGAAGGCGGGTTTAAGGTCGTCCGGCAGGTTCTCGTAGCTTTCGGTGTTCATCACCACGGCAAATTCCAGACCGCCGGTGGGAAGCTCGTAGGCGAATTTCGCGCTGTCCTGAAGCTGGTAGCTCATGATGCCGCTATAGGCGGTCAGCGCGCCGTCGATCTGGCCACGGCTGAGGGCTTCGGCCTGTTCGGTGGGCTGGACCAGCACCGGCACGCCGCCGAGCTTTTCGATGGTGGCGGCGTGGATTTCGCCGGGATGGCGAAGGCGCAGACCCTCGATGTCGGACAGCTTGGTCACTTCCTGCTTGGTCAGGATGATCGGGTTGGGCAGCATCGCCACGTTCAGCAGCATGGCCGAGGGATATTCGTCAGCCAGGTATTCGGTGCCAAGTTCCATCGTCGCCTGCGACACGGCATAGGAAGCCTCTTCGGACACGCCCGGATCACTCATGCCCGGCATCTCGGCGAGTTGCGACATCGAGAACCGGCCCGGCGTCAGGCCCAGGAAGACCACCGTGATGTCTGCAACGCCGGTGCGCACGAGGTCGAACTGACGGACCGGCGGGCCCATCTGGCTGGATTCGTACAGCTCAAGTACCAGCTCGCCGCCGGTGGCTTCGGCCAGCCCGGCCTTGATCCGTTCGAATTGCTCATTCAACGGGCTGACGGGCGGCGTGAAGAGCGAGACTTTCAGGGTGGTTTCGGCCGCTGCGGGCAAAGCGGTGACCAGGGTGGCGGTCGCGAGTGCGGCGGCGCCAAGACGTGACATCAATTTCATTTTTTTCCTCCCGGATGATGGCGGGACGCCGGTTCGCGTCCATTCAACCTTGAAAAAGGTATCTGCTAACTGTTGCCACGTCAACTATAACGTGGATTGCCAACTCGTAATTCGGCTTGGGCCGTGCCGTGTGGACCGACGGGGTTTTGACGGCCGCCGGGCCGGGTCAGAGCATCAGATGCCGGACCAGGAAGTCGGTGCCCGCCTCGATCGCCGCATAGGAGCGGGGCAGCACATGGGGCAGGGTCAGGAACGGGTGGATCTGGCCGGGGAAATGCGCCTCGGTCACTTCGGTTCCGGCCTCGGCCAGCTTGGCGGCAAAGGCGCGGCCCTCGTCGCACAGGACGTCGCAGCCCGCCGTCATGACGAAGGCCGGGGCGACATCCGCGAAAGACGGTGCCAGCAGGGGCGAGGCGTGCCAGTCGCGGGCCTGATCCGGTGTCTCCAGATAATGGTCGATGAACCATGCCATGGTCCGGGCCGAAACCGGCATTCCGGGGAAGTCGATTCCGTAGGAGGGCTGCGACATGGTGAGATCGGTCACCGGGTAGAACAGCGCCTGGGCGCGGGGCCGGGGCAGGTCGCCGTCGCGGGCCATGAGCGCCAGGACGGCGGCAAGGTTTCCGCCGGCGCTGTCACCGCTGAACGCGACCCGCGCGGGGTCGATCCCCAGCCCGTCGGCATTGTCGAAGATCCAGCGGACGGTCTCGGCGCACAGATCGAGGGTGCGGGGGAACTTGGCTTCCGGGGACAGCGGGTAATCGAGCGAGATCAGCGTCACATCGGCGCCGCGCACCACAGAGCGGCACAGGTGATCATGCGAATCCGGGCCGCCGATCACCCAGCCGCCACCATGGAAGAAGATCACGGCGGGGGAGGGGGTTTTTCCCAGAAGCGGGCGGTAGATGCGCAGGCCAAGCGGGGCGCTGCCGGACCCGCCCGCGGCAAGGTCCGAAACCGCCCCGATCGTGGGGCATGGCAGGTTCGCCGCCGCCCGCCGCTGGTCCCCAGCCGCGCGGGCGTCAGCGGGGCTCATGCTTTCCATCGCGGGCACCTGCGTCTTGGCGAACATATCCAAGAGCGCGGCTGCATCGGCGTCGAGCGTCGGTCGGGTTTTATCCATCATCTTGCTCCTCCCTCACGGAAACAAACAGTATTAGCGTTGACCTGTCAACAAAAACCGGCTACCCCTGACTGGACTGAAGCCGGCGGTGAGCAATCCCGCAGGCGCCGAAGATTGAAGAAAATGGGAGGAAGAAGATGTCGGCCGCACAAACCCACACGTCGAAATATGATATTGTCATTGTAGGGGCCGGATTTGCCGGTCTTTACGCGCTGTATCGCTTTCGGAATGAAGGCTACCGCGTCAAGGTGATCGAGGCCGGGAACGGCGTTGGCGGCACCTGGTTCTGGAACCGCTATCCGGGCGCGCGCTGCGATGTCGAGAGCATGCAATATTCCTATTCCTTCTCGGACGAGGTCCAGCAGGAATGGTCGTGGAGCGAACGTTACGCGCCGCAGGGCGAGATCCTGGAATATGTCAATTTCGTCGCCGACAAGTTCGACCTGAAGAAAGACATCCAGTTCAACACCCGCGTCAACACGGCGGTGTTCGACGAGGCGGCGGGCCTGTGGGAGATCGGGTGCGACACCGGCGAGACCTTCGTTGCGAAATACTGCCTGATGGCGACCGGCTGTCTGTCCGTGCCCATGTCCCCCAAGCTCGACGGGATCGAGCGCTTCAAGGGCGAGCTTTACCGCACCTCTTCTTGGCCCGATAAGCCGGTCTCGTTCGAGGGTAAGCGCGTCGGTCTGATCGGCACCGGATCGTCGGGCATCCAGGCCACGCCGCGCCTGGCCGCTGCGGCGGATCATCTTTACGTGTTCCAGCGCACGCCCAATTATTCGATCCCGGCCCATAACCACGAGCTGGACGACGAATACCAGCATGACTGGAAATCGCATTACCCCGAGCGCCGTGCGCTGGCCAAGCAGACCCGCAACAACACGCTGAACGCGGCGGGCGAAGGTCCGGGCGAGGGGCTGAGCTGGGACGAGCGCGAAGCGGTCTTTGAGGAGCGTTGGCAGTTCGGCGGTCTCGGGTTCATGTACGGGTTCACCGACATGACCAGCAGCAAGGTCGTGAACGATCACGCCTCGGATTTCGTGCGCCGCAAGATCGACCAGATCGTCAAAGACCCCGAGACCGCCGCGAAGCTGAAGCCGATGCATTACCCGATCGGTGCCAAGCGGATCTGCGTCGATACCGATTACTACAAGACCTTCAACCGCGAGAACGTGACGCTTCTGGACGTGAAGGCCGACCCGATCGAGACCGTGACCGAAGCGGGCGTCAAGCTGGCTTCCGGCGAGATCGAGGTGGATATTCTTATCCTTGCGACCGGGTTCGACGCGATGACCGGGGCGCTGACGCGGATCAACCCGGTCGGGCGCGGCGGCCAGACCCTGACCGAGCGGTGGGAGGACGGTCCCAAGACCTATCTCGGCATGGCAATCGACGGCTTCCCGAACATGTTCATCGTCACCGGCCCCGGCAGCCCGTCGGTGTTCACCAACATGGTGACATCGGTGGAGCAGAACGTGGACTGGGTTGCCGATTGCATGAACCGGCTGGAAACGGAGGGCGTGCAGACCATCGAGGCCACGACCGAAGCGGTCGATGATTGGACCGTGAAAGTGGGCGAACTGGCCGAGAACACGCTGCTGACCGGGCTTGGGTCGAATTCGTGGTATGTCGGGGCGAATATCGAGGGCAAGCCCAAGGTGTTCATGGCCTATCTTGGCGGTGCGGCGACCTATTCGGATATCTGCAAGAGCGTTGCGGATGATGGCTATGCCGGGTTCCGGCTGGTCTCGCCCGCAGACGCGTAAGACAGATAGAGGTCACGGACGATGAGCAATCTGCCGGTCATTATCGGCGTCGGACAGGTCTCCGGCGCCGGAGAGAAACCCCTTTCGGACATCTCGCCGCTGCGGCTGATGGAGGAGGCGGCGCGGGCCGCCGCCGCCGATGCCGGGGCGAGTGGGGGCGTCGGGGCGGTTCTGCAACAGATCAATTCGGTGCGGGTCCAGCGCTTCTTCGCGGATTTCTCGGCCTCGTTCCCGTCCACCTTCGGGCGGATGGAAAACGCGCCCTGGTCGCTTGCCCAATGCCTTGGGCTGCCCGCCGACGAGCTGATCTATGACGCAGTCGGGGGCGATGCGCCGCAATCGGCGGTGACGGCCGCTGCTGCCGCCATCGCGCAGGGCAAGATCGGCGCCGCCATGGTGGTGGGCGCTGAGGCGATGAACACCGAGCGCGCGGCGAAGAAGGCGAAGCTGACGCTGGACTGGTCGCAGGACGCGCCGTTCAAGCCGGTCGAACCGCCGGCGATGCCGCCGCTTTATTCTGAAACCGAGATCGCCCATGGCATGAACGCGCCGATGGTGATGTATGCCTTCATCGACAACGCGCTTCGGCTGGCGCGCGATGCGACTTTCGACGAGCGGATGGGGCAGATCGGTGCGCTTTTCGCGCCGTTCGCGCAGGTGGCCGCGGAAAACCCGCTGGCCACGCGGCGTGACGGGCTGGGTGCGGATGAGATCGGTCGCCCGTCGGAGCGCAACCAGATCGCCGCCTTCCCCTATACCCGGCTGTCGGTGGCGAATGCGTTTGTCGATCAGTCGGCGGCGCTGATCCTGTGTTCCGAGAAGATCGCCGACGAGCTGGGCGTTCCGGCGGACAAGAGGGTCTATCTTCACGCGGGCGCGGCGGCCCATGACGAATGGTTCGTCTCGCACCGCGAGAACCTGGCCCAGTCCCCGGCGATCCGCCTGATCGCCCAGCGGGTGCTGGCGGATGCGCGTATCGGCCTGGACGAGATCGGGGCGTTTGACCTCTATTCCTGCTTTGCCTCGGCGGTCGAGGTCGCGGCGACCGAGATCGGCCTTGAGCTGGACGATCCGCGCGGTCTGACCGTGACCGGCGGGCTGCCGTTCTTCGGCGGGCCGGGCAGCAATTACGTGACCCATGCCATCGCCCAGATGGTCGAGCGGATGCGCCAGATGCCGGGCCGGTACGGGCTGGTCACGGCGAATGGCGGTCTGCTGACCAAACATGCGGCGGGCGTCTATTCCACAACGCCCCCGGCGGAGATGCCGCGTTACGACAATCACCCCGAACTTCAGGCCGAGGTGGATGCGGTCTGGGGCGAGCCGGCCCCGTTCGCGGCCACGCCCGAGGGGCGCGGCTGGATCGAAGCCTATACGGTTCTGCATGGTCGAAACGGACCGGCCAAGGGTTATGTGCTGGGCCGCCTGTCGAACGGGCACCGCTTCATCGCGCTAACCCCGGAAGACCCGGACCTGCTGGCGCGGATGGAAGCGGCGGACATGTCCGGGGCGGCCGGTTCGGTCGTGACGGATGAGGCCGGTCTGAGCCGGTTCACGCCGGAGACATGACAGGCAGGCTGGCCGCGCCCTTACGGGGTGGCGGCTGGCCTAGCCCGCTTTCTTGATGGTCGGGACGTTGCCGAGCACCTTGCGCAGGATCGCCAGAAGCTGCTGCTTCTCTTCCTCGGTGACACCGGCGAGCAGGTTGGCCTCGATCTCAAGCGCGACGCTCAGGATCTCTTCGCCCAGTTCGCGGCCTTCCTTGGTCAGCTCGATCTTCAGGTCGCGGCGGTTGATCGGCGTGACAACGGCGATCCCCTTGGTCTTGAGCCGCGAGACCGCGCGGCTGACCGCCGCCTTGTCGAGCCCGATATAGTCGCAGATCTGCGCGTTGGTGCCGCCGTCGAAAAGACCGAGATAGGCGATGATGCGCCAGTCCGTCAGCCCGACACCGAACCGGGCCAGGTAAATACTGGACGACCGCGATGCGACCTTGTTGTAAACCCAGGTGATCAGAGCCGGGACATAATTGTCGATGCCCCAAGTCGACAGGCTCGCTTTTTCTGGCGCCATATCTTTGCTCACGATCTCACCTTGCAGCCAACGGGACCCGATGGCCCGCCTTCACGGCCCCAGTGGCCGGACATTCGCTCTGTCTAGGGCAATTTCGATGACTCGACAACCTATTGCGCGGTCATGTGTGCGACGGTGCACGAGAGCCGGGACAGCACCGCGCCGCGCGCGGCGCTCCCCGGCCGGTGTTTACTGCAGGGCCTGAAGGGCCGGGTTCGCGGCGAGTTTTTCCAGCGCCTCGACATATTCGAGCTGCAATTTATACATCACGTCGCGCACGGTGGTCGCTTCGTTCATTTCGCCGACGACCTGTCCCACGGGCGAGGTGTAATATTCGACGTTCTCGGCCCGGTCGATCCGCGCGCGCGCTTCCAGGAATAGAAGGCCCTGAAGCGGGGCAGGGAGGTAGGCGGGCGCGCCCTCGGCTTCGAATGCCTCGCTCAGCTTGCTGCGCAGCATGCGCACCGGCTTGCCGCTGAGCACCTTGCGGCGCACCGCGTCGTCGGCGCGGGCGCGGAACATCGCCTCGCGCTCGAATTCCGACAGCTCGCTTTCCATCGTGGTGAGCCAGATGCTTCCGGTCCAGACGCCCTGCGCGCCCATCGCCTGCGCCGCCGCGATCTGCGAGCCGCGATTGATGCCGCCGGCGGCCAGCACCGCCATGTCGCCTGCCGCCGCCTCGACGATCTGGGGCACCAGCATGAAGGTGGGCACGGTGCCGGTGTGCCCGCCCGCCTCGCCGCCCTGCGCGATCAGAACGTCGGCGCCCGCGGCGCGGTGGTGCTTGACATGTTCGGGCTTGCCGCAGAGCGCGCCGACAACGATGCCTTCACCGTGAAGCTCATCCACAAGGTCGGTGGGCATCGGGCCAAGGGCGCTGACATACATGCGGATATTGGGGTGCTTGCGGGCGATCTTCAGCAATTCGCGTGCGCCGGCCGGGGTCAGGTTCTTCTCGCGCTTGGCGATCCGGGCCTTGAGTTCGGCGGCCTGATCGTCGGGCAGGCGCGGAATGCCCGCATCATCCAGCAGCTTCGTCACGAAATCGCGGTGCTGCGCCGGGACCATGTCGAGCAGCGGCAGCTCGGACTCCTCGGCGTCCTTGCTGTAATTGGCGGGGATCAGGAAATCGATGCCATAGGGTTTGCCATCGGTGTGGCGGTCGATCCAGTCCAGCTCCTGCTCAAGCTGATCGGGCGGGAACATCACCGCGCCCAACACGCCGAATCCGCCCGCCCGGGACACTTCGACGACGACATCGCGGCAATGGCTGAAGGCGAAGATCGGGGTCTCGATGCCCAGCTTCGTCATGAGATCAATGGTCATTCGGTTCCTCGTAAGTTGTTGCTTTGACGTGTTGAAACTTGGCGCTACCCGCCCGCCGGGTGCAGCACCGGCAGGGTGAAGCCGCCCGCCTGATCGGTAAAGCCGACCCGCAGGGGCAGGCCGATGGAGGGTGACATGCCGTCCGGCGGCACCAGCCGGCAGGCGAGCCTGACGCTTTCCTCCATATCGGCGATCCCGATCAAGTAGGGCGTCTCGCCCCGAAGCGCGGAGTCATAGGCGTGGTGGATCGTCGTCCAGCTGTGCAGGGTGCCGCGCCCGCTTGCGCGCTGCCATTCGCTGCGCAGCGAGAAGCAATGCGTGCAGACCGGGCGGGGGTAATGGCGCCATGTGCCGCAATCGGCGCAGCGCTGGAACATCAGTTCATGCCGGGCGAGCGCGCCCCAATAGGGCTGTGAATCGCGGGTCGGTTCAGGTGCGGCGATCCGGGGTTCGGTTGTCATCTCAGCCTCTCCTCAGGATGGCGACCGCGCCGTCGCCCATATCGCCAAAGCCGGTGACAAGGCCGGTCTGAGCGCCGGGCACCTGGGCCGGTCCGGCGGCGTGGCGGAGCTGGCGCACCAGTTCGGTCACATGGTTGTAGCCCGCCATATGCGCCTGCGAGAGCAGGCCGCCATGGGTGTTGACCGGCAACGCGCCGCCCGGTCTGAGCACCCCGCTTTGAACGAAAGCGCCGCCTTCGCCCTTTTCGCAAAAGCCCAGGTCTTCGATCTGGCAAAGGACGATATAGGTGAAGCAATCATAGATCTCGGCGAGGTCGATGTCCTCGGGCCCGATCCCGGCCATGGCGAAGGCGCGTTCTGCGGCCCGCGCGGTGCCCAGCGTGGTCAGGTCGGCGCGCTGGCTGATGGCGAGCGGCTCGTCAGGATGGCCCTCGGCCACCCCGGCGACAAGAACCGGGTGCTGCGCGAGGTCGGGCGCGGTTTGCGCTGTGCTGACGATGAAGGCCGCGCCGCCATTGCTTTCGATGCTGCAATCGAACAGCCGCAGCGGGTCGGCGATCACGCGCGACGCCTGATGATCCTCGACAATCATCGGCGCGGTCATCAGGGCCATGGGATTGCGCATGGCATGGAGGCGGGTGGAAAGGGCGATTTCGGCGAAATCGGCGCTGGTCGTGCCGAACAGTTCCATATGGCGGCGGGCCATGGGCGCATAGAGCTGCGCCGGGGCGGACATGCCGGAGGGCTGTTCAAATTCCCGCACCGCCTTGAACTGCGGAAAGGCGTTGAGCCGCGCGCCGATCTTGCGCTCCATCCCGTTGCGGCCCAGCGAGACCAGCACATGACGGCACAGGCCCGCATGGATCGCCAGCGCGGCGCATTGGATCGCGGCGACGGCGCTGGCCCCGCCCAGCGGCGTGTGGGCCGAGAATTTCAGATCGCCGAGACCGAGATTGGTGATGATGTCTTCGGCGCAGGCCCCGGCGGGTCCGAACGGGATCAGCCCGTCAATGTCGCGGGGCTGCAATCCGGCATCCGAGATGGCCAGCAGGGCGGCGCCAAGTTCCAGTGCCAGCTCACTTTGTTCGGGTGCAGAGCGGGAATATCCCACCTCGCCGATACCCGTGATGGCCGCCGCTGTGGACAGCGTCGATGACATGAGGTCCCCTCCCTTTATGCGCCTGCCTGACGGCCTGTTTCGCATGCCGGATTGATACATATTCAATGTTGATCTGTCAACAGTGCTGTGTAACAATGTTGATACGGCAACAATGATCAGCTACGCTTTCGGACGTCCGGCATTGAGCTAAATGCCGGAAAAAGAGCCGGGAAAACCCGGTAAGGGAGGAGAATCATGACAGGGTCCACGGACGCGACTCCGACGGTGCTGGACAGGATCGACTTCGGCCTTCGCCGGGTCGAACGCTGGACGGCGCTTATCGCCGGGGCATTCGTTATGGTCATCACAGCTTTCGGCGTTGCCGAAGTGGTGATGCGTAAACTTTTCAACGCGCCGATCTTCGGGCAGATCGACTTCGTGGCGCAGTCGATGGTGCCGGTGGCGCTGCTTGGCATGGCCTATTGCCAGAACTTGGCGGGCAATGTGCGGATGACGCTGGTGATCGACCGTGTCGGGCCGCAGGCGCGGCGCGCGCTGGAGCTCTTCGCGACACTGATCGCGCTGATCCTGATCGCCTATGTCACCTATGCCTCGTTCACGCAGACCGAGAAACTGGTGTCGCTTGGCGGCACGACCCCGACGGCCAAGCTGCCGCTCTGGATCCCGAGCGCGGTGGCCCCCATCGCCCTTGTGCTTCTGACCTTGCGACTGGCCATCCAGCTTGTCCGGCCGCCGGTGCCGCAGGCCGATGATGCCATCATCGAGTGATCAGGGCGATCTGACCAAAACAATAAAGGGCTGCCCGAGCGGGGTAGTGGGAGGAGAATATCATGGAAGGTGAACTGGTCGGCATTCTGGGCTTCGTGGCGATGCTGTCGCTGGTCGCTCTGGGCGTGCCCATCGCATTTTCGGCCGGTATCGTCGGGTTGGCCGGTCTGCTCTATCTGCGGCCGGTGGGCGCGGTGCTTTCGATTGTCGGGGGCGTGCCCTATCACACGGCGGCGACCTATTCGCTGACGGTCGTGCCATTGTTCATAGCAATCGGGTTCTTATCGTTTCATGCGGGCATAACCACGGGGGCCTTCAAGGCCGCCAAGCTGTGGCTCGGGCGTATTCCGGGCGGGCTTGCCACCGCGACGATCTTTGCCTCGGCCGGGTTTGCCGCGGTCTCGGGATCGAGCACGGCCTCGACCGCCGTTTTCACCCGCCTTGCGGTCCCCGAGATGGAGAAGTCCGGTTATAACCGTGCGCTGGCGGCGGGCGTCTGCGCCGTGGGCGGCACGCTGGCCGCGCTGATCCCGCCAAGCGCCATCCTGGTCATCTATGGCATCCTGGTCGAGGAATCGATCGGGGCGCTGTTGCTGGCCGGGATCATCCCCGGTCTGATCTCGCTTCTTGTCTATGCGGTGGTCATCGCCGTGGTTTCGTTCCTGCGCCCCGAGTGGACGCCGCAACAGCCGCGCGTGTCCTGGGGCGAGAAGTTCAAGTCGCTCTCCGGGGTCTGGGGCATCTTCGTCGTGGTCGGCGTGATCTTTGCCGGGACCTATTTCGGCTGGGCCACGCCCACGGAATCGGCCGCGCTGGCGGTGGTGGTGGTGCTGATCATGGCCATCGTCGCGGGCATGACCTGGCCGCAGTTCCGCGAGGGGCTGGTGGATACGGTCAAGACCACGGCGATGATCTTCACGATCATCTGGGCGGTGCATATCTTCGTGCGCTTCCTGGCCTTCACCGGGCTGACCAACACGATCACCAACACGATTGTCGAGCTGGACATGTCGCCGCAACACCTGATGGTGGCGATCGTGATCCTGTACCTGCTGCTGGGCATGGTGCTTGACGGGCTGGGCATCCTGATCCTGACGCTGCCGATCATCTATCCGGTGGTCACCGCGCTCGGGTTCAATTCGATCTGGTTCGGGGTGCTGGTGGTGAAGTTGATCGAGATCGGGCTTGTGACCCCTCCGATCGGGCTGAACTGCTACATCGTCAATTCGGTCAGGCCCGACATCAAGCTGGGAGAAGTGTTCCGAGGTGTCGCTCCGTTCCTGGTCGGCGAGATCGTGATTGTCACCATCATCCTGTTTTTTCCAGAACTAGTCCTGTTCCTGCCTAACCGGATGAACTGAGGTACCGTTAGATTGAGTTCATTATAACGTTGACTGCTCAACAACAGCGTGGTTTAATTTCCATGGGTGCTCCGGACAGGCAGACCCAAACAATGGGAGGAGAACATTATGAAAAATCTCAGAATTTCATCGCTGGTCGGCGCTGCATTGGTGGCCGGATCGGTCATGACCGCCACCACGGTTGTTCCGGGCGCGGCCACGGCCGCCGAGGTCGAGGGTCCGTCGGTCAAGTGGCTTGCAGGTCTGTGGGGCACCCGGCGCGGTATGACCGAGGGCGTCGAGTATCTGTCGGCGCAGGCGAAGGAAAAGACGGACGGCGCGTTCGATATTTCGCTGCAATATGGCGGTGCGCTGGCCGGGCAGTTCGAGATGCTTGAGGGCATCGAATCCGGGGCCTTCGAGGTTGGGATCGCCTGTACGGCTTTCGCAGCGGGCAAGCTGCCGCTGCTGTCGGGTCTTGAACTGCCGTTCATCCCCGCCGACACGATCGAGAAACGCCGCGCGCTTCAGGAAGCCTACATGGCCCAGCCCGAAATCGTGTCGGAGCTTGAGAAGTGGAACGCGGTGGCGCTGGCCAGTGTCCTGCTGCCGAACTACCAGGTCATGGGCCGGGGCAAGCCGCCGGTCGCGCTGGCCGATTACGACGGTCTGCGCCTGAACTCGACCGGCCAGGTTGCCGAGGCTATGCGCCTGCTGGGCGTGTCGGTTTCGTCCTCGCCGACCACCGATCTCTATCAGGCGATGGAGCGCGGCGTGATCGACGGCATGGTCTATCCGTTCACCGGGCCGTTCTTCTCCAACAAGTGGAACGAGATCGCCGAATGGTACACCACCAACCTCTCACCGGGGTCGGCCGTGTGCTTCGTGCTGGCCAACAAGGATGCGTATGACTCGCTGCCCGACCAGTACAAGGGTCTGCTGGCCGATCTGCGCAGCGGGGCGCTGGACGCCAATATCGCGGAGTTCAAGAAGGAAGACGATGTGAACCTTCCGATCCTGGCCGAGGACGGGGTGCAGCCGATCACCTACACCGCCGAAGAACTGGCCGGTCTGCGCGAAATGGGCGGTCAGCCGATCTGGACCGCCTGGGCCGAAGCGCGCGAGGCCGAAGGGCTGCCGGGCGACCGCATGCTGGAAATGATCCTGACGGACAATTACGGCAACTGATCCGGCCGTATCCGACATGTCTGCACCGCGCCGCTGGCGCGCGGTGCAGACGCAACGCCACGGGCGCGGGCTGACGCCATGCGCCCTGTGACCGCACACAGACATCAATTGGAATACGTCATGCTACAATCAGGTCCGCTGCCGCAGACGGAGCATCCTCTTCGCGGCCTGTTCGCGCCCCGATCCATCGCCATTGTCGGCGCGAGCGACCGCTCGGCCTGGGCCCGGGCGGCGCTCAGGAATCTCGACAAGGTCGGTTTCGACGGCGACATCCATCTGGTCAACCGCCGCGGCGGCGAGGTGCTGGGCCGGACTGCCCATACCAGCTGTGCCGCCATCGGGGCGCCGGTGGACGTGGCCATGCTGGTGATCCCGGCGGTCGGGCTGCTCGATGCGCTTGACGATCTGAAGCAGGCGGGCATTTCCAACGCGGTGATCCTGGCCTCGGGTTTCGGTGAAATCGGGGAAGAGGGCGCGCGGCTGGAAGCCGCGATCCGCGACCGCGCGAATGCGCATGGGATCAACATCATCGGCCCGAACTGCCTTGGGCTTGCGAATTTCTCGGACCGCAGCGCGCTGTGGACCGGAAGCCTGCGCACCCCGGTGCGCCCCGGCAAGGTTGCCATCGTGTCGCAAAGCGGCGCGGTCGCCATTGCGATCCACCGTTTTGCGAGCCAGCAGGGCGTTGGCCATGGTTATCTGGTCTCGACCGGGAACGAGTTGAATACCGGCGTCTGCGATGCCATCGACTACCTGCTCGAAGATCCCGGCGTCGAGGTGATCGCGCTGTTCGTCGAGGCGATCCGCGATCCGGCGGCCTTTGCGAAAGTGGCGCGCCGTGCGATGGAGCTGGGCAAGCATATCGTCGCGCTCAAGGTGGGCCGCAGCGAGGCGACCGCGCTGGCCGCGCAGGCCCATACCGGGGCGCTGGTCGGCGATGACAAGGTGTTCGACGCCTTCTGTTCGCAATACGGCATCCTGCGCGCGGGCTCGATTGACGAGCTGGTGCATACCGCCGATCTACTGTGCAAGGCGCGGGTCGGCGCCGAGGGCGATGTGGCCATCATCTCGATCTCCGGCGGGCTGAGCGAGATCAGCGCGGACCTGGCCCATGAGGCCGGGCTTCCGCTGGCGCATTTCGCGCCTGAAACCGCCGCGCGGCTCAAGGAATTCCTGCCCGATTACGCGACGGTGCATTGCCCGCTCGACCTGACCGGGCTGGCGGTGACAGAGCCGGACATGGCCGCCAAGGCGATCGAGGCGATTGCCGACGATCCGTCGGTCGGTGTCGTTGTCTATGTCTTCGACGTGCCGATGGATGCCGATGACGCATCGCCCTTGTCCCTGCCGATGCTCCGCTCGGTCAGCGAGGGAGTGAAGCGCGCCTCGGCCCCGGTTCTGGTGATCGCCAACCATGCCAAGGGCTTCACGGCCGAGACCGCCGCGGTCGTCGATGAGCTTGAGCTGCCCTACCTGTCGGGCGGGTTGCAGTTCGGCCTGGCAGCGCTGGCGCTTGCCCGGGGTCAGGCGGGCCGGGTCGGTGCCTTGCCCGAACCGGCGGCGCAGGACAGTGCCAAACCGTTGGACGGGGCGCTGCCCCGGACCGAGTATGAGGCGCAGACCATGCTGCGCGGCTTTGACGTGCCGACCATTCCGGCGGCGCTGGCCGCCAGCCGGGACGAGGCCGTCCGCATGGCGGCCGGGATCGGCGGCGAGGTGGTGCTGAAGATCAGCTCGCCCCAGATCCAGCACAAGACCGAGGTGGGTGGGGTCGCGATCGGCATTGCCCAGGACGAGGTCGGCGATGCCTTCGACGCCATGATGGCGCGGGTGAAGGCCGCGAAACCCGATGCGGTTCTGGACGGTGTCCTGATTTCACCGATGCGCAAGGGCGGGGTCGAACTGTTGGTCGGCATCACCCGCGATCCGCAATGGGGCCCGACGATCACCGTCGCGCTTGGCGGTGTCTTCGTCGAGATCTTCAAGGATTTGAGCCTGCGCCTGCTGCCCGTGAGCGAAGCCGAGGTCGAGACCATGATCGGCGAACTGCGCGGGGCGAAACTGCTGAACGGCTATCGCGGCGCGCCGCAGGCCGACATCCCTGCGCTGGCGCGCGCGATCTGCCGGATCGGCGAGGCGGCGCTGTCGCTGGGCGACCGGATCGAGGCGCTTGAGGTCAATCCGCTGGTCGTCGATGGCGACCGTATCGAGGCGCTCGACGCGCTGGTTATTCCCGCACAGACCGGAGAAACATCATGAGCAAGTCCTACGAGTTCTGCACCGTCGAGAAGGACGGCCACCTGACCGTCATCACGATGAACCGGCCCGAGGTGATGAACGCGCTGCATTACGAGGCCGATCTTGAGTTGAACGAGGTGTTCGACGATTTTCGCGACGATGCCGATCAATGGGTCGCCATCGTGACCGGGGCGGGGGACCGGGCTTTTTCGGCCGGGAACGACCTGAAGACCCAGGCTCGCGTCAAGGGCCGCAGGCAGTTTCCGCCGGGCGGGTTTGCCGGGCTGTCGATGCGCACCGATATCGACAAGCCGGTGATCGCCGCCGTGAACGGGCTGGCCATGGGCGGCGGGTTCGAAATGGCGCTGGCCTGCGACATCGTGATTGCCGCCGACAATGCCTATTTCGCGCTGAGCGAGCCCAAGGTGGGGCTGGCCGCGCTGGCGGGCGGGATCGTGCGGCTGCCCCAGGTGGTCGGCTGGCAGCGCGCCATGGGTATCCTGCTGACCGGGCGCCGCGTCCCTGCCGCCGAGGCCGCCGAGATGGGTTTCGTCAACGTTGTGACCGAACAGGGTCAGGCGCTGGCGGTGGCCCGTGAATGGGCGGCGCAGATCCTGGAATGTTCGCCGGTTTCGCTGCGCACCACCAAGACGGTGGCTTACAGCGCGTTCTACGGCGACGATCTGGACGAGCTGATGCGCCGCGATTTCGAGGCGGTGCGCAAGCTGCGCGCCAGCAACGATTATATCGAGGGACCGACCGCCTTTGCCGAGAAGCGCAAGCCGGTCTGGACCAATTCCTGATCGCGGCGGGCCCGGCATGGAGACCATCTTTGTAGGCGACGACGAGGATATGGCGGCGCTGCGCGATGCGGCGCGGGGGCTTCTGGCCCGCCACTGGCCAGCGGACACCGCCGAGGCGCAGGCCGCCGATCCGGCGGCTTTGCGCCGGGCCTGGGAGCTGATTGCCGAGAATGGCTGGACCGCGCTTTCGGGCGCGGCGGATGAGGGCGGGCTGCGGCTGAGCGCGGTTCTGTGCGAAGAGCTGGGCCGGGCGGGCTGTCCGTTGCCGCTGGGCGAGGCGCTGGCGGCGCGTATCGTGCTGGGGCCGGACGATCCGCTTGCCGGGCCGCTCGCGGCGGGCGAGGCGCTGGTCGCCTGTGCCCTGACCGCAAGCAGCGGCGAGGCGGGCGCGGGATCGGTCGTGGCCGGGCCGGGCGGCGCATTGTCGGGCCGGGTCGGCTGCGTCGATGCGGCAGGCAGCGCCACCCATCTGCTGGTCGAGACCACGGCAGGCTTCGCCATTGTCGAGACGGCCCAGCCGGGGGTGATGATCACCGCGCGCCGGGGGCTGGGCGCCCCGACCCAGTGCGCCGTCGACCTGGACGCGGCGGCGGGGCGGCCCGTTTCGGGTGCCGAGCGGTTGGAAGACGCGCTGGCGGTGCTGCGGCTGATGCTTGCGGCCCGCGCGCTTGGCGCGGCCCGGCGCGGCGAGGAAATGCTGATCGACTATGTCGGCGAGCGCGAGCAGTTCGGGCGCAAGATCGGTCAGTTTCAGGCGATCCAGCACAAGATCGCGGATCTGCATCTTGAGGTCGATCTGGCCGGGCTGGCCATCGGGCTGGCGGCGCGGCAACCGGCAGAGGGGTTCGCGAACAGCGCCGCCGGGCGCGAGGCGCTGATCCTGGCCTGCGGCGGGCTTCGCACCGCCTCGATGCAGACCCATCGCGGGTTCGGCGGCATCTCGTTCTGGAACGATCACGAGACAGCGCGCCATTTCCGCCGTATCCACAGCGATCTTGTCCGGCTGGGCGGCAGCGCACGGGCGCGGCGCGACCAGGCGGATGCGCTGATCGACGCGGCGGAGGGGCCGGGCGCACGGCTGCCCGATTTCGACCTTGGCCCGAAGCTGAACGCCTTTCGCGACGAGGTGCGCGGCTGGCTGGCGCAGAACTGGGCGGGCCGGGTCTTCGACCCCGACGACACCCGCCCGATCAACCATATCAAGGCGGATCGGGGGTTCAGTCAGAAGCTCGCCGAGCGCGGCTACCTGTCGATGTCCTGGCCGAAAGCCTGGGGCGGGCAGGATGCAAGCGCGGTCGAGCAGCTTATCCTCGAGGAGGAGATCGCCTTCTCGGCGGCACCCATCGGCTGGCACCAGACCTCGGCGGGGATGATCGCGCCGACGCTGATCCGGTTCGGCACGGACGAGCAGAAAGCGCGCTATGTCGCGCCGATTGCGCGGGGCGAGCTGTGTTTTGCCCTGGGTTACAGCGAGCCGTCGAACGGGTCGGACCTGGCGGGTCTGAAGACACGGGCCGAGCGGGTCGAGGGCGGCTGGCGGATCAACGGGCAGAAGACCTTCACCTCGTCGGCGGGCTATGCGCAATACCTGTGGCTTGCCGCGCGGACGGGCACGCCCGAAAGCCGCAACCGGGGGATCAGCACCTTCATCGTGCCGCTCGACACGCCCGGCATCACCCGCCATCCGGTGATCGGGCTGAGCGGGCATGAGGCGAACACGATGTTCTTCGACAACGTGATGCTGCCCGAGGATGCCATTGTCGGCGAGGTCGATCAGGGCTGGTCGATCATCACCGCCGCGCTGGCCTTTGAACGGGTGTCGCTGGCCGGGATCGCCTCGCGCGCGCGGGCGCAGCTTGACGCGTTCCTGCGCTGGCTCGACGGGGACGATCCGCTGGCCCCCGCACTGCGGGCGGACGGGGCGGTGCGCGACATGGTTGCGCGGTTCTCGGCCGAGATCGACGGCGCGCGGCTTCTGGCGCTGCGCACGGCGCAGACCATCGACGCGGGCGAATTGCCCATGGCCGACGCCGCGATGATGAAGGTCTATAGCAGCGAACTGGCCGAACGGCTTGCCATCGCGCTGAGCGATCTTCTGGGGCCCGGCGCGCTTTTGTCCTTCGGCGAGCCGGGCGCGGTGCTGGACGGTTCGGTCGCGTTCGGGTTGCCGGATTCGCTCTTGTACACCATCGGGGGCGGAACAAACGAAATACAGCGTACGCTGATCGCGCAACGGGGTCTAGGGCTTCCTCGGTGAAGTCAAATCTCAACACTAGTGCCCGTCCACTTGATCGACAACATATCCGGCAGCGGAGAAAGAGTTTCGACAATGTTTGAGCTAATGGGATGAACTGCCTTCCCACCAGACGCTGCTATTGTGGCAGGCATAGGTGGAGAGAGGAGCATCTGATGGACATCAAGGTTCTGGGCATAGATTTGGGCAAGAACGTTTGCAGTCTCGCCGGGCTGGATGAAACGGGAGCGGTCGTGTTCCGCAAACGGCTCCAACGGCATCGGCTGCTGGACTTTCTTGACACGCTGCCGCCCTGCGTGGTTGCCATGGAGGCCTGCGGCGGGGCGCATCACATCGGGCGATTTTGTCTTGAGAAGGGACATGAGCCACGTTTGATGTCGCCGCTCTATGTCCGGCCATATGTGAAAGTCCACAAGAACGACGACCGTGATGCAGAGGCGATTGCCGAAGCCGCGACGCGCCCCACGAGGCATTGTTGCACAACTCTGCGCCGAAAGGATTCACCTCGCGAATCCGGTAGGTTAAGAGGCTGGTGTGAGCAAGCCCGACCCTGTCCGCTACCGCACGACGAACTGGAAGTCCTACAACGAAGCCCTGAAACGGCGTGGATCGCTGCTGATCTGGCTTGACAAGGACATGGAATGGCATGCCCCCAAGGCTGGGCGTCCGGGTCGGCCGCCGGTATTCTCCGATGCCGCGATCCAGTTCTGCCTGATGGTGAAAGTGCTGTTCGGCCTGCCGCTCCGACAATCGACAGGGATGGTGTCCAGCATTCTGCAGATGGCGGGGCTGGATTGGCCAGTTCCCGACTTCTCGACCCTGAGCCGCAGGCAAAAGACCATCACGGTCGGGATCTCGAGCCGCCGCGCGCCAGGCCCTCTGAACCTGTTGGTGGACAGCACCGGTATCAAGTTCCTCGGTGATGGCGAATGGCTGGCCCGCAAGCATGGCACCCATCGCAGACGTCAATACCGCAAGGTCCATCTTGCGATGGACACGGGCTCCGGAGACATCCTGGCCGTGGAGTTCACGTCAAGCCGCGAGGGCGACAGTCCTGTCCTGCCGGACCTCCTGGACCAGATCCCGCCGGATCAGGAGATCGGCACCGTGACGGGCGATGGCGCCTTCGACACCCGCCGCTGCCATACCGCGATCCTCGCGCGGGGAGGCACCGCCATTATCCCCATTCGCAAGAATGGTCGCTTCTGGAAGGAGAATTGCCCTGCGGCGTTGGCGCGCAATGACATCCTGCGCGCCACCCGGCTCCTTGGGCGAGCGATCTGGAAAAAATGGTCTGGCTATCATGCCCGAAGTCGCATCGAGGCGAAGATGCGTGGCCTCAAGTCCTTCGGAAAGAGGATCGCCTCAAGAGACCCCGACCGCCAGACCGCCGAAATCCACATCCGCATCGCCCTCATGAACCGCTTCTCGGCCCTCGGCAGGGCCGAGATCGAGGCTGTCGCCTGAAAAGTAACGGGAAAGGGGATCGTCAGCCCCAACGCTGATTTACGCAACAACGCCCACATCATTGCACGGTATCGTCTACCCAAATATCCTCACCATTCCCGGAGCCACAATCATGCACGCTACCACAAACGCATCCGCAACAAGGAACGGCACCACGGCGGCAAATATTCTCATAAGAGAAGCCTCCATTCCGGCAACACGCTTTACAACAAAAACATTCAAACCTATCGGCGGAGTTATCATTCCGATTTCAAGCAGTTTTACAACAAGGACGCCGAACCAGACCATGTCGATTCCCTCAGCCCTTATCATCGGAAGAAAGACCGGTAGGGTTATCAAAAGCGCACCAAATGGCTCCATAAACATGCCAAGCACCAAATATATGGCTACAATTAGCAAAATTTGCGTCAACTGCGTCAATTCGAGGCCTGCGGTAGCCAATACCAAATACGACGACAGCCCAGTTATTCCAAGAAAGCGGGTGAACATTGTTGCTCCGACTGCGACAATGAATATTGCAGTCGTCGTCAGAACTGTTTCAGACAACACAAACCAAGCCATCTCCTTTGTCAGGCGGCCAAGAAATCCCGCAACAACAAAGGTCATCATCGATCCAACTGCGCCCGCCTCAGTAGGCGTGAAGATACCTGTGAAGAGCCCGCCCAAAACACATCCGGCTAGAGCGATAGCTGGCCATGCGTTGCGCAAGGCAACACCTAGTTTGATGGTGCTTTCACCAGGTTCGGCACGGCGCGGAACTATGTCTGGACGAATGAAGGCAGTCGTCAAGATGACCACAACATAGGAAAAGGCAGACAGTACACCAACTACGATCCCGCCAAGAAAGATCGAGTTAACAGACACCTCTGCGAAAATCCCGAAAACGATCATCAAGATGGATGGCGGGATCAAAGCACCCAGCGTCCCCCCTGCAGCCACAGTAGCGCAGGCAAAGCCCCGCCCGTACCCGCCCGATACCATTTCGGGCACTGCCATACGTCCTATCGTAGCGGAGTTGGCTATGCTTGACCCACTAAGCGCAGCGAAGCCCCCACTCGCTGCGATGGTAGAAATGGCTAGCCCTCCCGGCAGCCAACGCAGCAAGACCTTAGCAAGCTCGAAAAGTCCAGACGTAAAACCCGCACGGTAGGCCATAAATCCCATCAGAAGGAACATTGGTACTGCGCTGAGGGTCCAGCTAGACGCGAAGCTGTAGGGCGTGTTCTGCAAGATACCAAAGGCCGGCCCGAAACCGAGGATCGAAGCTATGCCCACGAAAGACACCAAGATCAACGCAATCGCAACCGGAACACGCAATATCAGCAATAAGAGAAGCGCAAGCGCACCCATAAAACCCGCTTCGACATTCATATTATCAAGCCTTATGTAGATTCTGATGGCCAGGCACAGCACAAATGCAGCGCATCAGACAGATGAAACCAGCCGCAGCAAAGGCCAGAGGCAACATGAAATATGTAGGCCAGACAAAAATTCGTGTATTCTCAACCATGATGAAGGTTCCCGCATGGAATGACTTTATCGCGGTCAACCAAGTCAAATATCCAAGAACTCCATAAACACCAACACTAATCAGCGCAACCGCACGTAGCAGCAACTTTTGGAACACGTTCGGCAAAACGGAATTCACTAAATCGACCGAAATCATTTCCAATTTTTGTTCCGTCAGAGCCAGTGGCAGGAAAGTGAGAGCTATCATGTAATAACGGGCAACGATATCTGACGTACCTGGGATAGCCACAACAAAAACATTTCGAGCGACGACATCCGCGCAGACGTGCAGCATTAGAAGGATAACAGCAACGGCACCGACTGAAGCCAGCGCCGTGCTGACGGTGTTAATGATTCGTTTCACAGAGAATAGTCCAGTATGAAATTCCCGGTATCAGTTGCCATAGGATGCATAGTCCACCTTATCCCAGACCTCTGCCTGCACACGCGCAGCGATAGCATCTGGGTCGAGCCCTGTCTCGTCAACAATGCCTTGCCATTTCTCGACAAGCCGGATGAACTCCGCAATCAAATCATCGGCATCATCAATCCCGTAATTTTCCTTTGCCAATTGAGCTGCTATCTTCACATCTTCCAACGCGTAGGCATTGCTGGCTTCCTTCAGAATTGGCGACGGGGTTACCGCAGTCAAGCCAGCCTCCTTGGCAGCGTTCAGCGCCTTGTCGGCGAGTTCATATCCCCAGGCTTGGGTCATCTGAACCGCACCGAGATTGGCTGCACGTGCTAGCTGTTCGCGCTCCTCGGCCGAAAGCTGCACCCAAGTAGTCTTGCTTGCGGTAAATGACGAAGTGCCATGATAGGTACCAATGCTAATGAGCGTTGCGTTTTTGATGACCTCCATCAGCCTCAAAGTCAGTAGATCACTCAGTGAACTTACCGATCCGTCGAGCGTGCCTTGCGAGATTGACTCGAACACTTCCGCGGTTGACATGGTCACCGGAGCGGCACCAAAATGTTCAGCCCAGCGGGAAAACGGCGCTCCCCCAGTTCGTAGACGCAAGCCCTGAAGATCTTCTGGAACCACGACTGGTTTCGTCGTAATAAGACCATAAACATCCGTAGATCCGGTTCCCAAGTATACCATGCCCAAGTCAATGAACTCCTTTTGGCAAGGTATGCAATTGACCATGAATTCAGTTGCCGCAGCTCCCATGACATGTGGTTCACGGCCGGTCAGTGCGACCGCACTCATAATGCCAGCATAAGGCATTTCGGATCCGTAGTAGAGAGGCACGATCGTCCCAATCTCCGCGAGATTGGTCTGAAGTGCGTCCTTCATTTGGGGAAGTGCCACGACTTCCGGCCCTAGAATTTTCGCCGTCAGATTACCATCTGACACTTTGGGAAGATACTCCACGAAAGGGACATAAAGGTCGTCATATACAGGGTGTGGACTAGGTAGACCCGGTGCAACACGTATTTCACGGGCTTCTACAATGGAGGCGGACAGCACCAGCATTGCCATGGTCAATAGAGTCGTATTCATGTTCATTTCCTCCCTAGAAATGGTTAGATGGTATCTTGAGGTGCTACTTCGAGGCAGAGACCATCCATCGTCTCGGTGAGTTCCACTTGACAGGACAACCTCGAATTCGGCTTTGCTGAGTCAAAGCATTCTAAGATATCTACCTCGGCCTCTGCAGGCTTCGGCATTTCTTCAAAAGCTTCAGAAGCTATGTAGACATGGCAAGTGCCGCAAGCGCAATTGCCACCGCATATCGCTTCGATATCATCGATTTCATTGTCGCGGAGTGCCTCCATCAAAATCTGTCCAGCCTCTGCTCTAATCATACGGGTCGAGCCGTCCCTCTTTGTGACCGTTATCTTCATTTGTCTCTCATTGTTTTAGGCCTTCTTCAGGTACGCGGCAGTGCTCGGTTGACAACTCGGAGCTGACAGAATTCATGCAGTCCGTCATCACCTAATTCGGCGCCAATTCCAGATTGGCGCGCTCCGGAAAAGGGGAGTGCTGGGGAAAGCGCCATGTGATCATTGATCCAGATTGTACCGAATTCTAACCGGTCAGCGAGTTCTTCAGCGCGCTCGGAGTCCTGTGTCCATATCGAAGCGCCCAGACCCATCTCGCCCCGGTTCAGCGTATCCACTACTTTGTCGAGGTTTGTGTATTTCACAATCGGCAAGATTGGACCGAACTGCTCCTCGTCCACGATGCGATCGCCATCAGCGACATCACAGACAATTGCAGGCCGTACAAAAAAGCCCTTGTTGCCGACCCGATTTCCCCCCGTCAATATTGTTCCGCGGCTATTGCAATCCTGAAGGAGCTCTAGGATCCGGTCAAATTGCGCACGGTTTTGTAACGGTCCGATCTGGACTCCTTCTTCGGTACCGGCACCAACCACCGCTTGTTCCGCAAGCAGAACAAGTTCCTCACATAGCCGATCATGGAGGGCTTCAGGAACATAAACCCGTTTGATCGCAATGCACATTTGGCCGGAGTTCACGAAGGCAAAAGCGAAGATTCTGGCAGCAACGAGCTTTGGGTCGGCGTCGTCCAGAACAATGGCAGGATCGTTGCCGCCGAGTTCCAACGTAACACGCTTCAAAGTGCTTGCCGCCGTAGCCATCACGCGGCGGCCAGTTGCTGTTGAACCGGTGAACGAAATCTTTCGTATGCCAGGATGGGCACTGATTAGCGGACCCAGATCATTTTCGTCGCTAAGCACATTGAGCACGCCGGCTGGCAGGATATCACCTACCAGTTCAGCAAACCGTAGCGTTGAAAGCGGGGTGGAGCCAGCTGGCTTCACGACCAGCGTGTTCCCCGCGATCAGTGCCAGAGGGACCTTCAACGCCATTAATGCGATTGGGAAGTTCCATGGGATAATGCAGGCAACAACGCCAAGCGGACGACGCTGAATGATAGAATCTCGACCGCCTCCAGCATGAATGTGCCGGTCTTCGACTTGGCGCAAAGCTGCGTAACGAAAGAACTCCGCCGCGCGCAGAACTTCGTTTTTAGCGGCACTAAGCGGCTTTCCCTGCTCAAGCATCAGAAGCTCACCAAGCTGATCTACATTTTCTTCCATTATTTGGGCAATTCGACCGACGGCTTTCTGCCGCTGAGCCACCATAAGTTGTGACCAAGTCGCGAACGCGCGTTGAGCACTTTCTACTGCCAAGTCCAGTTCGACCGGTGTGGCGCGCGCCGCTAGGGCAACAGTGATTTCGGTCGCAGGATTGACCACCGGCGACGTTCGGGTCCCGGGCATTACCTGACCATCTATAAAAAGTCCGAACTCACGCATTGGAGTTTTTCCCCATACGGAGGACGGGCTTAACTATTAGTCCATCTTCCATGTCCTTAATCGCCTGATTGATCGAGGCGAAAGGATAATGAGTGATGAGTTTTTCCAGTGGAAGCTGGCCGTTCCGATAGTATTCAATCAATTGAGGAATAAAATCTTGCGGATCGCTATCACCCTCTACTATACCCCGCCAAGACAGCCCAGCCCCGACGAACAAGCGACTGTCTACGCTGTATTCCGTCCCTGCTGCCGGGGCCGCGACATGCGCAAGAATTCCAAGCTTGCGAAGAGATTGGGTTGCCGTAGTCACTACTGCCGGAACGCCGGTCGTATCGAGTGCTGAATTCACACCACCTCCAGTGGCTTCACGTATCGATTCGGTGAGGCCTGGTGCGTCACCCCTAAAAACGTGGGTCGCGCCAAGTTCTTTTGCCAACGCCAGTCGGTTATCGGCCATATCGACCGCGCAGATGACATCACATCCGGCGATCTTTGCTCCCATCACGGCCGACAAGCCTACCGACCCGGAACCGAAAACGGCAAACGAACTCCCAGCAGTCGGCTTGATCACATTCAAAACCGCCCCGACACCGGTTTGAACTCCACAACCAAGCGGTGCTAAAACATCCAATGGAAGATCGCGGTCGATTTTCACGACATTGCTTCGCTGCGCTAATGCAAAAGTTGCGAAGGCCGACTGGCGAAAGAAATTACCCCCAATCGGTTTTCCACCCTGCGAAATTGCATCTCCGCTGGCTCGCTGTCCTCCGAAATTTATTTCGCGGAACGAGCTACAATAGGCAGGTTCGCGACATTTGCACTGCTCGCACTCACCACAGAATCCAAAACTGAGCAATACATGGTCGCCCTGCTGAAGGTCTTCGACTCCTTCGCCGCAGGCTTTAACCTTTCCTGCGCCTTCATGCCCGAGTACCCTTGGGAAAGGCAATGGTATATGTTGCCTAATAACAGCAACGTCCGTGTGACAAATTCCACAGGCATCAATTTGTACGAGCACCTCACCTGGTCCCGGCACAGCAAGTTCGCAGGACTCAAGCGCCAATAGCTCATCTTTGCCGCGAGATATCGCGGAAATCATCTCGATAGACATGAAGCATCCTTTCAAAAGGCGACCACGG
Source organism: Hoeflea sp. CAU 1731 (assembly GCF_039888615.1). NCBI lineage: Bacteria > Pseudomonadati > Pseudomonadota > Alphaproteobacteria > Hyphomicrobiales > Rhizobiaceae > Hoeflea > Hoeflea sp. CAU 1731. The sequence continues at coordinate 42,893 of NZ_JBDQQS010000028.1, forward strand.
TAACCTTGGCAGCCTTCAGCACACGGGTCGTGTTGCTCAACTCGAACTCAGGATCGGATTCGAGAGAAATGGATTTTACTCGACGGGAAAGAACTCTTAGGAGCGCTTCTCCTTCGACTCGCGCCATCATCTGACCTGCACATGTGTGTATTCCTGAGCCAAAGCCCAAATGACCCGACGTCTTACGGCCCAAGATGTACTTGTCAGGGCTCTCAAATTTTCGGGGATCCCGGTTCGCTGCCCCCATCATCATGAGCACCTTGCTTTTCTTAGGAATTAAGTTCCCGCCGATCTCAACGTCGCAGGCCGTGGTGCGAAATACGGACTGAATAGGCGAACTCCACCGAACCGCTTCTTCGAATGCCTGAGGCGCCAGGTCACGATTCTCAGTGAGCTTTTCCCAATCGCCCGATTCCGCCAACCCCAGTACACTAGCCGAGATTGCTCCGATTGTGGTATCAATCCCTGCAGTAATGAAGGGGCGCACGAGAAGAGGAGCCTCGTCCGGCTCGATCGGGCCTGTCGCAAATTTTCTTGGTTAACGGCCTGTTGACCACCAGCGGAGAAATTGCCGCTCCCAATGTAGCGGAGCGTAGCCATGATTCTGAATGCCATTGCCGACAAGCTGAAGCGCCAAT
>NZ_JBDQQS010000029.1:0-36491 GCF_039888615.1 Hoeflea sp. CAU 1731
GCAGCATTCGCATAGCCAACGAAACGTTACACCTCAATTGAGACTCAGGCCGCAAAAGTCTCAATTGAAGTGTAACGTTTTTCCAGAAATTGTCCGAGTCCCAGTTTGAAGTGTAAATCGACACGACAGAATCCGGCAATGAAATTGAACTGCTTCCCAGCATATCTTTTCACATCCGATAATGCAAACTTATTGGACATAGTGGCGAACGGCAAAGCGGGGCGGTTTCCACACTATCTGGTAGGCAAAAGCGCCGCGACAGGATAGTCTTGTGGCATGACATACCAACCCGCCACGATCTCCAACGACCTAGGCAACCTACCTCAACTACCGAGCTGGGTCACCTCCGCGCGTCCCGAAACCCTTGAAACTGTGGCCTTTCGGTCAGGGGTCGCGCTGACTGTGCTCGATCAACTGGTCAGCGATCCGAGGCACGGCGTGCCGCTGAAACTGTTCGCCAATCGGATGGCGTTGAGCGCGGCGACCGCGACCTCGAAACTGGAAGGACGGTTGGCGCGGGAGGCGGATATCCGCGACGCCTTTCATCTGACGCCGCCGGGCGAGGTGCGCGGTCCCGATGGCGATCTGCTGGCCTTCTGGCGCGACGGAGGACGGCTTCCTCCGAATGGGAGTGGGGAGATCGCCGACCTGGTTGGAGCAGACTTCGCGGACGAGGTGGGTGCCTGGTTGAACGCCGGACAAGAGCGCGCCCTGACGCATGGACCGCTGGCTGGGTGCGCGGCCATGCTGCGAAGCGTACTCGAGGCCGACGACCGGGCGGAGCGGGTCGCTTGCCTGCTGTCCGATGTCGTCCTGGCGCGGGCACTGAACTGGAAGGTCATACTGCCGGTTTCGGCGCGGCGGCTCACAAAGGCGGCGCTACGCGACCTGTCCGCGAACGGGCAGGGGGCCGAGCTGACGATCCAGGCACGGATGCTCGAGTCCATCGAGGAGACGATCCGGTTGGCGCGAGACCTTTCCCGCCGTGCCGATGCGCTTCACGCGATTGCGCCGAAGCTCCGGGCGAAAGGGTCGGGCGCTGCGGTTGATCTGTTCCTGACCGAGGATGCCGTGGCTCCAGCGTCGATGCTGTCGCCGCGTATTCGTGGAACGTCGATCCCCATGACTGACCGCGCCGCGCGGCGGTTTTGCGACCGGCTTGTTGAGTTGGGCGTGGCACGGGAACTGACCGGGAGGTCGACCTTCCGGCTCTACGGGATCGCATCATGACGGTCGCGACAAGAAAACGGAAACCGGCGGAGGAGGGCGGCGGCTTCTTCGATCGGGAGCTTGACGATCTGCCACAGGAACTGCGCTGGCGCGAATGGATGGGGCGGATCGAGGCGGTGCTCTTCGCCTCCGCCTCGCCGGTCGGCCGCGACGACCTGGCCCGCGTCGTGGGGCAGGGGGTCTCGATCGAGATGCTGATCGACGACATCCAGGCCGAGCTGGTTGGTCGACCCTACGAGCTGGCCCAGGTCGGACACAGCGTGTCAGGCGGTGGCGGCTGGATGTTCCGAACCAAGACCCAGTTCGCAGACGCCATCAAGGCCGCGGCTGATCTTGGCGAACAATCCCTCGCCTTCACCGAGATGGAGATGGGGGTGCTCTGCGCCATAGCCTATCACCAACCGATCGACCGGGCGGGACTGAAGGACATCTTTGGCAAAGAGGTCAGCCGCGATCTGCTGGCCCGGCTGCGCTACAATGATCTGATTACCAGCGGCCCGCGGGCACCACGGCCGGGCGCGCCGCATACCTTTGTGACGACGGAGACGTTTCTGGTGGCGTTCGATTTGCAGAGCTTGCGAGACCTGCCGGACATGGAGGTCGTGAGGCCATGACCGCGTTAGGACCACTCTCCGAGGAACTCTACGAAAGAGGATGGATTTGCCACGAAACGGGACTGTCGAACGAGGCTGAGTTGGCCGCCGCAGTCCTTGCGACCGCGAGAGACCTGGGTGCCATCATGAAAGGCCGCCGCGGTGCTTATGTGGAGAGGCTCGAGAGTCTAGAGGGAGACAACGCTCCGGCGGCCTCCTTGAGTGCACAGTTCGGGCGCAGTAGGTTTCCCTTTCACGTCGACATGGCGCACCTGTCAACGCCCTGTCGCTACATCGTTTTGGGGTGTGGGTTCGCTGAAGAAAGACCCGCTGCCACTCTGATCCAGAGTGTAGCGGATTTGAAGTTTTCACCGGAAGAAGCCGATTGCCTGCGCAATGGCGTGTTTCTTGTTAGGAACGGGCGCCGTTCCTTCTACGCATCGGTACTGAGTGAGAAGCAATACTACTTTCGCTGGGACCCAGGGTGCATGCTGGCCAAAGATGACTATGCAAGTTCTGCGCAAGCTGCGATTGAACGGGAACTTGGAGACATTGAACCAGTTCGGCATCATTGGAAAGTCGGGGCTATCCTTGTTTTGGACAATTGGAAGTTGCTTCATGGTCGGGAAAGCTGTGATCGCGAAGGCGCACGGCGTGTGATTTATAGGAGCAGTGTTTCATGACTGGTGGAGTCGCGCCAGCGTTGGATAGAGATGCGCTTTACGCAAAGTCCAAGCTCTACATCCGCAAGGCGCTAGTCAGGAAAGTGTCTGAGGAGTTGGACGAGTACCAACTTTGGGCTTCGTTGGCCTTGGAGCTTCTCGGCAAGTCAGCCCTCGCCTCCCATCACCCCAGTCTTGTCGCCGATCCGAACCACTACCAGTCAATGTTTGCTGCCAGCGGTATCAATCTGTCGACTGACGTAAAGACGATCACTGCAAAGACCTTGTACGCGCGGCTCCGGCACCTGATCCCTCGCTTCGACGAAAAGAACAAAGAGTTCTGCGACCAGATTGCACTCCGTCGGAATGCAGAGTTGCACTCCGGTGCGACACCTTTCAGTGCGATGTCACTCGACGCTTGGGAAAGCAACTTTTGGTATGCATGCGAGACTATCCTCGCATACATGGAATCGGACTTGGAGAGTTGGCTCGGAATTGCCGACTCCTCGGCTCCGAAGGCTATACTCGAGGCGAGCAAGGCAGCACGACGACAGTCGGTAGAGCTTCGGGTTCAACGACATCGAGAAGATTTCTCTGTTCGAAAGAAATCCGAAAGAGATGCTGCTCTTGCGGAGGCCGAATCCAAAGAAGCGTATCAATATCGAAATCTGTTCACTCGGCTCTTGGAGGAAGAGTGGCCATTGGAGTGCCCGGCTTGTCATGGCAAGGCATTCTTAGCTGGCATTCAGATTGGTGAGGACGTCGTTGACACACAGCCTGACGGTTACACCGTTTGGGAGACAGTCGAGAAGGACCTCTCAGCCGAAGAGTTCAAATGCCCGGTATGCAAACTCGGCTTGGACGGCACTGACGAACTAGAGTATGCGGGGATCGATATCTACCACACCCTCAGTGTCGAAAGAGAGATGGAGTTCGAGCCGGACTACGGCAATGACTGATTTGGAGGCCGCAAGGTGCGAACGCATGTCAGCTCCAATCAACATGGTACTCGGCACGTCGCCAATGAGAAACTTCGCGGGCTCCTCGGAGCATTGGCCCAACTGGCGAAACCACGCGTTCAGACGGTGTCGCCGGGAAAATCATAAATCCTGATAACTAACTGCTCGACGTTCTCGGGGCTGGGATCGACTTCTAGTGCTTTGTTCACGAGGTCACCGGGATTTCCGATATATTCCAGTGCCGTTCGAAAGTACTGAATTTGACCATCTCTGCCGGAGCCTGTTGGCAGGTTGAGACAGACTAGACCCGCGTGCAGCGTGCAGTGGCTGGCCGACATAGCATGGTGTTTGGCTAGCACTGCCGACTCTTGGTCGGAAGTCATCTGAGTTCCTAGTGACGAGTGTCCAGTCGTCATCGATGATAGCGTGCATTAGCTGGTGATCTTTCCAGCCTTGCATGCCTCGCCGAGTGACATGCGCGCTTTCAACATGGCCGGCTTCAATTGCCAATTCAACCAAGGCGATGGACAAGCACTCATCGATTAGAAACTTCACGAGTGCTCGCCTTCGCTTAGTGCGCGCCCGCCAGGTCGACTGTCTCTTCTGAGACAAGGCGTCGAGGCTTGGTGCTTGCGCGAGGTCGCCCAGTTCGTGGGTGGGCGGTGACGTATAACGCGGATGCCTCGATATCTTCGCGGCTCAAAGCCGGAAAATCCTCCAACATCGTTTCCAGGCCGTCGACGGCAAGTGCGTCAGCAACCTCGTAAACACTGATCCGCGTTCCGCGCACAACTGGGACGCCACCTCTCACGTCCGGGTCTTCAATGATGCGATGAAACGCGTCGTTTAGTCTGTTCAAGCCAGCCATCGCCGCACTTACAGGCTCTCCCAGCGAGAGTATGACACAGCCGCTTTCAAACCTTAGGGCCTTCGCGTGTTCAGGCTCGTCTCGAAGACGGGGCCAATTGTCCTTGGCGAATCTCTCAATCATTCGCATGGCTTCGAGCCGCATACCCTTGCTCAGCTTGGAGCCATCGGAAGCACCAAAACTGACCATAGGTACGGCGTAAGCGCGCACTGCACGACGTGAGCCGAGCTTAATGCAGACGGACTTGGGAAGCACGGCATCGTCAATCAGGCGGTTGATCTTGCGGACGGAGACGCCCGTAACCGCGGCAGCCTCATTGATCAAAATCGCTTTGCTTGGCGAGATCGTGTGTGCGTTCGGGTTTGGCATGTTTCGTCCCCTAAAACGTTTCCGAAATTCGGATGACTTAAACATAGTCCACCTAAGCGCGCTTTTCAAGGCAACACCACGGGTCCTCCACGAAGCGTTGAGGTGCCTCGATTTTTGCTAATCGCTTCTACGGGTTGCCTGCTCAAGTCACCATCCGGACTCAAAGATCAGGTGAGGAAATTTTTCGCGCTTGTCTCATAGCGGGAAACTGCGCGCTGATATGATGGACTACGCCTAGCCTGGCTGCGCCTGCCACCGCTTCACAACAGCTTCCCGAAGTGTCGTCTGCGTCTGTTCCGGCGCACATCTGATGTACTTCAGAGCTACCGCTAGGTTGTCCTCCGACAAACCAGCGAGAAAGCTTAACGCCGCATCTATGGAGAACGGCTGGTTCTGCAACTCCTCGAAGTTGCTCGCGAGAGCGGTCCAGATTGCTGCGTCGAATTCTGTCGTAGCCAACCATGAACGCACCGCGCTGACTGACGCCGGGTGAAGCTCCATCGCCCGAAAACTTGCTTCACCGGTTAGCCGATCAACATATCCGGCGCCGTTAACGTGTTGCATCCCCTCTCGTACCCGAAGGTTCTCCCTGGCTGCGCCAAGTTCGCCGTTGCTGCTCATCGCAACGTACGTCTTGCAAGGGGCGCCGTTGGTTTCGTCAATGACCAAAGTCAGCCGACGGTGAGCCTCTCCTTGGCCCGAGATGCGGCTAAACTCGATCGGAAGCTCTGGGCCCGATGGCTCAAACGCCGAAGAAATCTCCAAGTTTCGCGGATCCCATTGTAGCGACCCCCAAGCTAGAACAGCAATCTTCATACGATTGCCGAGCATACACGAATTCGGAGCGGCACAGAGAACATCATCCCGCGAGGCGCGTCCTGAATCGCTTCAATGCGACCCGATCTTCAGCCGTCGTAGCAAAGTATCGCGCTGGGTGGTCCCGTGAGTAGGTACGGCTGACGCGGCCATCACCGATCTCGTCCAAAACCATTGCTACGGCCGGATTGAACCTCCGAAGCGGCAGTCCGCTCCTATCGAAAAGGTCCGAAACATCCATCGTGCCATCGCCTTCCAAAACAAGATCAATGAGGATGATTGCGTCGACGTGCGGGTATGTTTTCATCACGATCGGATCGAAGACCTGAAACAGCTCTTCAGTCGCTCGTATTCGAGGAAGTCGCGGGCCAATCACGTGGGACAGCTCGACGCAACCTTCTATTTCAAGTTCGGCCAACGCCTCTTCCAGCTCCCTCGGTTCTGACGCTTCAAACGCCGCCAGAAGGTTCTCCTCGTCCACGTGTTCCGGCAGACCTTTCTCAGAGCTGTCACAGATCCATCGACCAACAGATGTTGCCAAAGCACCAAGTTCGCCAATTGTCGCTGCCTCGGAAGGCTGCTCCGACATCTTAATGGTATCCGGAGCAATACACTCGTGGTCGGGGAACTCGATGCCCGAGATCCAGTCGTCCAGCGAGGCGACCACGACTTGACAGAGCCTCGCGAACTCTCGCACGTCGCTGCCAATTAATTGTACGGTCTCGCCCAGCCTCGCGTCCAGAGCATTCTCGGCGAACTTGGCGTCGACCATGCCGAGGTTGTGTCCAATGACGTGACGCTTCTGGATGTTGAGTTCGAGCGCGCCCCGCTCTTCACCGGAAAGTCCGTGATATGGGTCGATGCCGAATTCGGCATAGCGCTTCCGAGCCCGTTCGACATTCTGAAAATCGTTTCGGACGGGTTTGGTAGAGTCGGCGTGATCAGGATTCGACGAGACCATGTGTAAATAGACGACCTTCTGCACCGCTTCGAAGGCGGTCAGAACGTCCTCATGTGCGTTACCCATTAGCCGATTCACAGCACAGGCACGACGACCGAACCTCATCAGGCCTACCTGTTTCGGGCAACCGGCATGCCACTGGAAGAGATCGCAGGTGACAACGTCGCCGAGCTCATCGCTGAGAAGCAGGTGAATAGGGTCGATCCCGAAATCGAACGGCTTCTCGGTTACAACGCCGCCCAGTTCCGCCAGATCGTTTTGCTGCCCCAGGGGGATTTCCGGAAGATTCTTACAGCCACAAATGATGAGCGCTCGCCAATTCTCAAGCGCCTTTTCAACGTCAGGCTCTACGAGGATTTTGTCGAACGGATCAAACGTGATGCCGCAATGCTGTACCGAGAGATCAGCGAAGAACGTGTTCGCCGCGACACGCATTTGGGTGACCAAAGCGAAGAAGAGTTGGTTGAGGCGATCCGCCTGATGAATGAAGAGATCGCGAATCTCGAAGGTTCCGTGAAGTCTGAGATCGAGGCGCTGGCTAAGTGTCAGAGATCCTTGGCCGCGGGAGAGAGCTTAGCCGAAAAGTTCGAGGCCCAGGCGTTGGCAAAAAACGAGGAGAGCTCGCTTCTGTCCGAAGCGGATACGATCAAGGTGAGTAAGTCGCGCCTCGCGAAAGCAAGGTCCGCGCAAACCGTCTTGGTTGCCGATGCAGCAATGCGAACTGCGGATGAAGAGGCCAAGGCGTCCCAGGTCCGTCACGCGTCGGCAAAAGAAACTTTAGCGTCCGCCCAGGCAGCTTTCAGTTCAGCCGAGGAGACGCTCAAGCGAGCCGACAATCAGAGGAATGACCGCGACGCTGCCCACGCGCGCGTGCAAGAGCTGGAGCGCTTCGAAGGAACGCTCAGCCAAGTCCGCGACTTGCAGACGAACCTTGAGGCTTCGCGCGCGAAGAAGAAATCAGCCGCTGAGAAACAGGCGGAGGCCGAACGCAAACGGAAGGATGCCGACCAAGAGATGACGGCGCTTCGCAATCTCCAGAAGGAGCAGCCGACATACGCACGCGCGCTTCAAGATGTCGGCAATACACTGTCTGCGCTGGAGCGAGAGTCAGAGACGTTGGCTCGGTTTGAGGTCGCTGAGACCAAACGAAATCTACAGGTAGCTGAGGTCGAACGCTTACAGACTGAGCATAATGCTAGAAATGACCACCTCGACGTCTGCAAGGTCGCGCTGAAACGTGCCGAGCAGGACTTGACGGACGTACAGTCCCTTCACGTAGCCAAAAAATTGCTTCCAGGGGAGCCCTGTCCGGCCTGTGGCTCGCGGGATCACCCCGATCCGGCAACCGGCAATCCGGAACGTAGGGGACGTCACGATCAATTCGAAAAGGCGACGCAGGACCTTCGCGACGCCGAACGTGATGAAGTAGAAGCCAGAACAGCATTGATTGCAGCGAAGTCTTTACTCGCTGAAAAACGATCTGAGCTAGATGGTCTAGATCGCCCAGAGCGGGATCGGCAAAGCCTTGATCTCGCCGTCGCGGAAGCGCGCGACAAGAAGGCCGCTTTGGACGCGGACACACGATTTTCCCAACTCGAAAAGAGAATTTCTGCGGCTGAAGTGTCTGTTGAGGAAGCAACCTCTCAGTATGAAGTGGCACGTCAGGAGTTCTCGGAAGCTCGGGACGCTGAGACGCGTGCCAATACTTCCTATGTGACCGTTCTTCGCGAGGTGCCTCAGGACTGGCGACGGGGCGACGCCTTGGAAAAGGCGCTGTCCGCTGCAGTTGCAAAGCGGGACGAACTGACTGCAGCCCTTGAGAAAGCAATAGACGGCGAAAAGGCGGCGGCGATCAATCTAAGCGGAGCCCAGGAAGCAGTCGCGAGTGCTGCCGCAAGTGCAGAAAGAGCGAGCCTGGCTCTGTCCAAAGCCAAGTCAGAGTTCGGCGAGCGGATGAGCACGGCCAAATTAGACGTGGCGAGCTTTGAAGCTGCAAAAGAGGACGTTCCTCATTGCGACGTGTTCGAGGAGCAGATCAGCTCGTACAACCAGCGCGTGGCGGCCAATAAAGCGCAGCTTGAAAGACTGTTGCAGGAGATCGGCCAGCGAACCTCTCCAGACATCGAGGCATTGACGGCTGCCAGGGACACCGCCCAGTCAAAGCTGGAAGACGGCCAGCAGACCCTGACCCGTTTGAAACGTGACCTAGAAGCCAAGCTCGAGACGCAGCAAAAAGTCGACGCGCTTTCGACCCATATCACGGAACTCGAGGCGGAGTATGGTCCAGTCGGCGAGCTCTCAAACCTGGTCAACGGGAACAATGATCGGAAGGTTCGGCTCCCCGATTTTGCGATTGCGGCGATGTTCGATGAGGTCCTGGTTGCCGCCAATCATAGGCTCGGGCCAATGACAGATGGAAGGTATCAACTCCTTCGACCGGACGATGTTGTTGGCGGGCGGCAGAAACGAGGGCTGGATATCGCAGTCTTCGACGCCAACACGGAGAAGTCGCGCCCGACAAAGACGCTGTCTGGAGGTGAAGGGTTTCAGGCCTCACTCGCGCTCGCTCTCGGACTGTCTGATGTCGTCCAACAGAACAGTGGCGGCATCAAGCTGGATGCCATCTTCATCGACGAGGGCTTCGGGACTCTAGACGAAGACACTCTGAACACGGCGCTTGAGACGCTCTACGAGCTAACCAACGATAAACGGTCGGTTGGGTTGATCTCTCATACTGAGCAAGTGAAATCCATGATCACGGAGGGATTTGACATCGAGGTCACCCCCTCTGGCTCCCACGTTCACCCACGAAGATCCGCGGCTTAACCAGAGGAGATCACCATGCCGTATTCCACGAACCCTAAAGCCCAGCATGTCTGGGAGAAAGCGCGCCGCGTAAAAGGGAAGAACCCCAATCTTTATCGGCGGGACGCTCAAGGCAACCTGATATACAAGCCTGCCTACAACCGAGACAGCCCCTTGGGTTGGCAGGTTGATCACATCTGGCCAAGGTCAAAAGGTGGGTCGGATGCACGCCGTAATCTTCAAGCTCTTCAAACTGCCGCAAACAAGCGCAAATCGAACAAGACGCCCAGAAGGGCGAAGGCATCGTCTCGGAAGCGCCGGTGGTAGGTCTGGTATGCGAGACGGCGAGCATTGCTAACAGGAAAGAACTTGCATGGCTAGATGTACAGCACCAGTAAGAGGTCACAAGTCTGCAGCTGCGGCTGCCAACTGTCCGGTATGCAGGCACCGTTATGGGGGTTCTCGCAGTTACGGCGGTTACAGTGGTAGTTTCAGTGGCTACGCTTCAAGCCCATCGCCTTCATACTCTTCTCGTGGTCAAGGTAGCGGTCGGAGTGGCAGTTCAGGGCGGCGTTCCAAAAAGCCGCGGTGGTCGGCAGCCAGTTCAGGTGTTTGGTACACACCGGAACAAGTTTTGGCGCTTACTCCGGTCAGAGAAAATGTAGAAAACCTCGCAGTTTCGCAACCTGACCTTCGAGACGTGTTCCTCTGCCATGCCTGGGATGATCGGCAAGGCGCTGCCAAAGAACTGCACGATCTACTAGAAGCTCGTGGCGTTCGGGTGTGGTTCAGCGAGAAAGACCTTGGCCTGGGCGTGCCTATGATGCGCGCGATCGACAAAGGCTTGGTGAACTCCCGTGTCGGCATCGTTTTGGTGACACCGGCCATGTTGAAACGCCTGCCTGCAGAAGGAGTGGCAGACAAAGAGCTTTCTGCGCTCTTGAGACGTGAGCGATTGGTTCCCGTTGTTCATGGAACAACATACGAAGAGCTTGAGCAGGTCAGCTTGTTGTTAGCCTCTAGAGCAGGCCTCAGCACGGCCGAAGAGCCAATGGTTGAGGTTGCGAAAAAAATAGCCGAACTGGTCGCCACTTAACTTGTATGGACGCGACCACGTCTTTGGAATTTGATCAATCCGGGAATTCGAAGAAGGAACCAATTCTGGGGTCAAAGTTGTCCGGCACGACGATAGCGACACTCTGGCGTGCTCGCGTCACTGCCACATAAGTCTTCGTCTTGGACTGCCCGTCCAATCCCATACTGCCAGACTTTAGGAATTCTCGGAACTTTGCGTGGGGGTAGATCAAGACACGTTCAAAAGTCATTCCCTTGGAATCGCCAAAGTTGAGGGGGCTGCCGAGTCTGGTTCCTCCTGCCTTGGACCACTGTAGGGTTTGTGGTGCGAAAGTTTCAAAGTAGCGTTTCGAGTCTCCTTGGCGGACTAGGTAGACCCCATCATGTCCGGTAACTTCCTGGTTTTGTGATGCCGTCGGCTCACAATCGGGAAAGAACTGATCTGCGAAATCACAGATCCCCTGCACGCATCTGTGAGAATGGGATTGATGTTCAATCTGGACCAAACCATGACCTTCCCACTCAGCAAATTTGTTGATGATTTTTTCTCCAGAGAATTGCCTGTTCTTTGGATTATCGTTCGTCGAGAAGGTGGCCTGACGGTGGTCCCCGATTAGGGCCACCTCAACGGCTGACTTGAGAAGGTGCTCAATCAGTTCAAGGTCCCAACCCGCTAGGTCCTGAGCCTCGTCCACTATGACGCGGTCGAATACTCGCTGAATGCGGCTGACCGGCAGCTCACCCGTTTCATCAATGACCCTGCACGCGAAGTCCGTTGCACGGTCTGACCAGATCCTTTTCGGCGACGAGAAATAGTATCCTGCAATCTGGCTTTTGCGGAAGCGTCGCCGGGAAGCGGGCGCGCGCTCAAAGTTGATAGTGTCGACACGTCTCTCGTGAAGGTGGTTCTGATAGGGGCGAACAAAATGGGCGAGAACAAATGAGTACCAGGTGGAAATGGTGACCTGCGGAGGGATTGCCCCAAAATCTCTGTATGCACGGGCTTCCAACTCACTACGGCCGTTCAGGGTGTAGGTTATGAGTGCAGTCCGCTTCTCAGTGTTCTCACAAGCTAGCCTTACCGCTGTCGTGGTCTTGCCCGAACCCGCAGCGGCGAGGACGACACGGTCAACGGATTGCGTCACGAATATACTCCGGGATCACAAGTGCATCCGCGTGCTCAAATAGGGTCAGGGCTGTGTCGGTCTTGTTTGCCTCCATGTGGTCTAATAGCTCAGCTTCAGTGGTAAATGCAGTTCCAAGCATCTGATTTAATTTCTGCAGCCCATTCGCCTTTGTGAGTTGAGGCTCTAGGGTGCGCGCGTTCGCATCGCCGTCGATGTGAATGTGAATCGTCTCGTCGCTGTCATAGTCGACAAAGAGGGCCCTTTTTCCATCAGGGTCACCGTCGTTGTCTCGGACAATGCTTACGTCCAGTTTCAAGAGCCGCGCGATGTCCAAGAAACGCTTGAAAGAAGTGCCAACGGAGATCACCTCCACACGCTGCTCGAGAGGCAAGGAACCATGTTGCTGGCGAAAGCCCTTTTGCACAATCAACTCGTCCGACGGTCCCTCAACCAGAATAGAGCGTGATGCGAGGATTAGCCTGAGCGTGTCATGACCTGGCAGACGTTGGAAATAGGATTTTGTATCTGCTGGCAAATCATCCAACGTAACCGCGCTTTCGCCGTTGAACATCATCACCCGGTCAATGCCAAGCTTGTTCAGAACAAAGCTGCTGTGGGTGCTGACGATGAGCTGCTTTCCCTCGCACCGGTTAGCTAGGTGTGACACTAGCCGTCCAAGATTTGTATGCGAAAGGTGGTTCTCAGGCTCCTCCATCAAGAACAGATCGCAGCTCTCGGCTGCCTCGATCGCCAACTTGATCTTCACCGAGTTCTGCTCACCTTTTCCGACTAGGGTTAGCGGGATGCTGTCGAGATGCGGAAGAACACCCGTCTCCCAACTCGCACGGGTCGTGGTGTCCATCGCAACAGAGAGCACTTTGTCTGACACTACTCCCTGCTTGGCAGCGAGGTCGGCATTTATAGCCTTGATCCGGTCATCATCCTCAAACTCGTCACGCATACTCCGGTAGGCAAGTGCAAGATCTACCGACTGTGGTTTGGTAAGGTAGTCCCGAACAATTTCTAAGACGTATTTGTTTGCGGCATACGAGTTTGAGATGTTGCTTGGGTCAATCAGGGCCGTTTTCAGAGGCATGGACTGAACACTAAGCGATGCACCAGCGAAAGACTCCCAAACAACCTTGTAGTATTCGATTGGCACGCTATTGAGCGCTGCTGGATTGGCGACATACGAAGCGAATTCCGCCTGAAAGGCTTCATCAAGGCGGATGCTTAGAGAGACACCGCAAGCATCGGCCTTCTCACTATTGTTGGAGCCGCGCAGCGCGGCCACGTCGGGAGTGTCTGCCAAGAAAACTTCAATACTGATTTCAGGTGGTGCGGTCGGATTACCTTGCCGGTGAGCCTCGATGAACTGGGAAACTGCATCGACATTAATTAGGAACGGATGTAGCTCATACTGAATCGCGCGCCGATTTAATTGCCCTCGGAGTGCTAGGTTTATGGCTTCTAGAAGGGTGGACTTGCCGGCTTCATTGTCCCCGACTACGACGTTCACTCCTTCATTAAAGACGACGTCGGCAGCCTTCAATGCACGGTAATTCTTGATTACTACTCGCTGGATAGCCAATTTACATCTCCAATAGTCCTTAACGAATATCTCAGTCAAACTTCATTCTTCACGCTCGGTGCCTAAACTATGCGTGGAGAAATCCTCGACGCAACCAGAGCGTCGTAGGACTCAACGTCTTAACCATCGTCGCAGACATCAGCGCTGTTTAGTAGCAAAAGAACATCCGTTTGCCGCCCTCAGCTATTGAGTACGTTCAGAATATCCACCCGCTCCAGCGCGCATCGCAGTGCCTGGTTCGAAACTCTCACATAGATCTCTGTCGTTTTGAGGTTCGCGTGCCCAAGCAGCGCTTGGACCATCCGGATGTCGATGCCTTCTTCGATCAGCAGCGTCGCGGCCGAGTGCCGAAACCTGTGCGGGGTGAGGTGGGGTTCGATACCGAGGCGTTTTGACAGCGCTCGCAGGCGCTTCCGGAACGTCGCGGCTCGGAGCCGCCGTCCGACCGTGTTGAGGAACAGCGGCGACGCAATGGGGCCATGTTCGGAGCGCATCTGACAGTAGCGTTGAAACTCTTCCTGCAGCTCCCGGTTCGGCACAAAAACGATCCGCTCCTTGCTGCCCTTGCCGTTTACGAGGATTTGGCTGCCGTCCGGCGACACGTCGCGGACCTTCAAATTTGTCAGTTCGCTGATCCGCAACCCTGTCACGATCAGCAGCTTGATGATCAGGAGCGTGACGGCACCCTGCGAGGCCGGCGCCGTGGAGTTTGTGCCAGACATCGGCCGCACGGCGCTTTGACTTTCGCCGTACTCGAGAACCGTTTTGAGCGTCTCTCGGTCGATGGGGCGCGGCAGACGGCGGGGGATCCTCACAGAGATACGGACGTCCTCAAAGGGCGAGGGCAGGGCGCTGTTCCGATCTGCGCGCCACGCGAAGTAGGACTTGAGGGTCACAAGACGCCGCTCGATGGTCGCGGGCCTGGCGCCCAGTTCGTCGCGCAGATGCCGGTGGTAGGCGAGGATGTCGTCTTTCGATAGTGGGTCACCGAGGTGGTGCGCCTTGGTGAAACGCGCGAAGGTGCGCAGATACTGGGCGTAGGCCCGGAGCGTATGGTGACCAAGGCTGCGCTCATCGCGGCGCGAGTTGACGAAGGCGGTGTGATCGAAGCGGGACATGCTGAACTCCTTTTCTTGAGTTCAGCCAGTTCAGCACAGACAGGTCGCTCCGCCGAAATCACTCGCCGGAGCAGTAACGATAATGGGACCCACTACTATTGCTTTACCAGAATCTGAGCGCCCCTAGGGGCGCAGTTAGCAAAGCCGCCATCTAGGATGCCGAGATTTGCGTGACGAGCGCCTGAAGGACGTGCTGAACAAGCCGCGCGAGAGGCTGGAGATCGAGGATGCGCGCGACCAGGAGAAGGATCATGAGGTCGAGAAGGAGAATGACCGCGAGATTGATCGGGACATAGATCGTGACCCCGGCCTCTCTCACTGACCTGCTGCCCATCTTCGACGGGATCAAGGCGGTGTGTTTCGACGCTTTCGGAACGCTGGTTGAGATCACCGAGAAGCGACAAGCCTTCCGGCCGCTGTTCAGGGCGCTGTCGCCGGTGAAGCGGCGCGCGTTGAACAGCGGCTCATGCGCGAGGATCGGCCATTTACGCATTGGCCGGAGGCGCTTGGGGCCGAGGTTGATCCTCGCGTGCTTCTGGAGGTCATGCAGCGGGTGCTGATCGAAACCGGCTCCATTGCCCTGCGCCCCGGCATGGCAGACATCTGGACCAGGCTACGCGGCGAGGGGCTGCGCCTGGCGCTCTGTTCCAATCTCGCCAGCGACTATGTGACGGCGTTGCGTAACGCCTTACCCGAACGGCTGGAGGTTGAGGTGCTGTCCTGCAAGGTCGGGGCGATCAAGCCGGAGCCCATGATCTACGCGCGTGTGTTGGACGGATTGCAGATCGAACCAAGCCGCGTGCTGTTTGTCGGAGATACGCCCCTTGCCGACATCGAGGGACCGCGCGCAGCGGGCGTGAAGGCGGTCCATGTGGACGAGCTGGTCCCGGCGCGCAGCTAAGCTGATCTTCACCTTGCTGGGAACATTCAAATCTATTGCCAGGTTTGAAACTCACGGGGCCTTACCGCTCTTTTATCTAATGGAATAAGCGCGCACATCGAAGCGAAGCATGGCATCTGGGCAGAATGACAGAGAGACCAATATTACACGTGGAATTCGTGTGGAGATTGCCAGTTTTGTCTACAACGCAATTGAGGTTGTTGTTTCGGTGACTGTTGGATTGCTGACAGGAAGCGCCGCGCTGGTCAGCTGGGGCCTCGACAGCACTGTCGAGGCTACATCGGCTGCAACATTGATCTGGCGGTTGCGTGGCGAAAAGAACGGCGCGGATCGGCGCACCATTCTGCACCGGAAAAAAGTTGCCCTGTTTGTTGTGGCCTCCGCTTTCTGGATCGTCGTCGCGGCCATCCTTTATGAAGCCGTTTCTGCTTTTATGTCGAAGGAAACGCCCGATTTTAACTGGTGGGGTATCTCGATCCTGCTCATTTCTTTAGCGGTCAACCCATTTCTTGCCTGGGGCAAATATCGCTACGGAAAGCGGTTGGATGCGCCCGCTTTGAAGTATGATGCGAAGGATACGATGATCTGCGAATACCAGACGGTCGTGGTTCTTCTGGGGATCGGTCTGACGCAGTGGATGGGATGGTGGTGGGCCGATCCTGTCGCAGCTTTGCTCATCGTTCCCTATGTTGCGTGGGAGGCATTCGAAGCCACCAAGGATGCATTTTCAGTTGATCCGGAAGAGGACGCCAAGGTGACAGGCTGAACGCTCGACCCTCAAGTCTGATTAATGATGTCGCCTGACGTTGTAGAGGATCATTCGGGTCTTGGGCAGAGACGGCAACTCTTTCGGATCAAGCTCAAAATCCTGATCCGGCACATCGTAGTCGATGGACCTTACGAAGTAGTCGCAGAACGCCTTCATCTGGCTGATTGCGATCCATTCGCCGGGACAACGGTGGTTCAAGTGGTGGTCACCACCGCCTTGTGGGATAAAATCAAAGGGGTTTTCGACGCGACGCTGAAACCGTTCGGGGCGGAAATCCCGCGGCGCGTCCCATGAACGCGGATCGGTGTTCGTGCCATAAAGATCGAGCAAGACCCTGCATCCTTCCGAAAATCGGTAGCCATGCCACTCGAATGCGGTTTTGACCCGTGCCGCAACCGCCGGAAAGAAGGGATACAAGCGGCGAACCTCCTGCACGAATGGCTCAAGTGTCGCGGCGTCGTCTTTCAGTCTCTGTACCCATTCGGGATACCGGTTCAGGGCGTGAACGGCATGAACGATGAACACAGACACAGCGACGGTCGGACGCAGGACGTTCAGCAGTTCGACGGCTGCCACCTTTGGGGTCAATAACTCCCCATCGGGATCGCGCCATGTCGCGATAACGTATAGAGCGCTTTCCTTCTGTGGCTGATGAGTATCGTCGCGGACTTCACGTATCATCCGCGAAGTCCATCTTTCCAGTTTCTGCCGCGACCGACGCGCACGCCAGTGTTTCGGGCCAACGGCCCCGGCATCCTGAAAGAGTGCCGTCAGCTGCGCTGTTCGCTTCTTTACTTCCGCATCCGGTAGTAGCACCCCAGCCCAAGCGCAGACTGCTCTGGTGAGCATCTCGCGGACCTCATCATAGAGAATGACTTCATCCGCCGCTTCCCAGTCCGGCACATAGCTGTCCAGCATGTGCAGAGACATTCCCTGGAGCGCTGCAATGCGCTCAGAGGACATAAGAGACATGAACATCTGCTTTCGGTGAAGATGCGCGTCGCCATCGAGGCCCTGAACACCGCCTTCTCCGAGAAGCGTTTTTCGAATGCGGCCCGGCATCGATCCCGCGCGGACGAGCTGCTCTTCATTGTAGAAGACTTCCGCTGCCGCCGCCCCAGTCATGCAAATGGTTTGCTCAAGGAGGACGCGGGTCGTAAATATATCGCTGCCGAGGTCGCGGCAGGTATCCGAGATGAAACCATACGGATTGCGCAGCAGGGCGAGCGTGCTGTCGAAGCCCGTTACGGATGGAATGCTGACCATTGATTGTCCTCCCTAATTGCTACGTTTTGCGGCGGTCTCGTTTCGGGTTCTCCGTTTTATCCAAGGCATCACAGCCAACAAACCAATCAGTGCATTTGCGCGGGACATGCATCACTTATCACCGCTGGATCAGCTGCGGCGCATCTGCCGAACCGAGTGCTACTTCTGGCAGCCAAGTGACAAGCTGGGGGAAAGAGATCAACGCCGCGATCAATACAATCTCAATGGCAACGAGCGGAACCGCACCGCGATAGATATCGGAAAGGTTGATACCTTTCGGTGCCGCCATCTTGGCAAAGAACAGTGCATAGCCGAAGGGCGGCGTGAGAAAGGATGTTTGCAACGCCAGTGCAATCAGGCCAGCAATCCAGATTTGCGCAAAATAGGCAGAGCCGACGTGATCTGCGAAGTCGAGCTCTGAAAAGATCGGCATCAGCACGGGTACAAAGACCAAGAGCACCTCGATCCAGTCAAAGACAAAACCAAGTATAATGATCACACCAAGGAGCAACGCCAACAGTTCCCACCGGGTGAGGTCAATTGCTGATATCCAGTCGAAGATGACATCCGGTCCACCAACAAGGTGGAAACTCAGCGAGAAAACCGATGCGCCGAGTACGATGAAGAATACCATCGAAGTCATCGTACCTGTCTGCACTGTGACAGAATTCAACGATGAGAAAGATAGACGTTTTCGCGCCAGCGCGACCAGGAGCGCGCCAATCACCCCTACTCCGGCCGCCTCTGTGAGCGTCGCAAAGCCCAGAATAATGCTAAGCGGAATTGACGCGATTACAGCGACCGAAGCAATCACGAACAAAAGGTCTGACCCGAGATTGGTCTTTGGCGCGTCCAAAGAGATTTCGACGGTTTTCCGCAAGGAGATGGCAAAATAGATTGCGAAGGCGGTTACCATCAGAAGAACGGGAACGATGAGAGCCACGTACATCAATCCAATGCGCAGATAGAACACGTTCGAGATAAAGAACAGCATCACGGCTGGCGGAAAGACGACACCGAGCGCGCCAGAAGCTGCGACGGCGGCACCCGCAGTTCGCGGGGCGTAGCCGGAAGCCATCATCGGGGTATAGGCCACCAGCGCCACCGTGATGACCGATGCCCCGATAACCCCGGCTGCTGGCGCGAGCACCAGGCTGATCAGCAGGGTCGCGATGGCGTAGCGCCCCGGGACACCCGTCAGAAGACGCCCCAGCAAGCGAAACATGGTTTCGGCAACCCCGCTGGCATTCAGAATCAACCCGAGAAAAATCAGCATGGGAACGCTGGTGAATTGGACTGATTCATTGGTCAGTACACCACGGGCCCGCAGGTAGATCAGCCCCAGATGCTGAAAATCTGTGATCCCCACCCAAACAGCAGCCACAAACCCCAGGAAGCCTGTCCCCGCCAGGACAAGAGCAACCGGAAAACCACTGAAGACCCCGATGGCCATCACGGCAAGCATGGCGACCGTGAGGACCTCATTCACCATTGTGCAGCCCGCCCGATTGTTCCGGTGCGCCTTGCGCACGTTTCCCTGCCAGAAAGGCGATGTTGCGCAGGGCCACGATCACCCCAGCAAGGGCCAGCAAGATGGGGCCGATAACCCCGGCTATGCGTTGTGCCCACAACTGGGTTTCCGCGAACTTCGTGGTGCGCATCAGACCGTCCCACCCGTACCAGGTCAGGATCGCGGCGAGCGGCAGAAGGACAAAAAGGCCACCTATCAGTTCGATGCACGCAATACGGCGGGCGGACCAGTGTCTGCGAAAAACATCAACGCGCACATGACCGTCGCGCAGATAGGTATACCCAAGGGTCAAGAAAATCAGAATGAACAGCAGCGATGTGGACAGGTCCGGCAAATAGCTCGACACGCCAAGTTGTAGCTTGCGATCCAGCATCTGAAGCGCGCCATAGGCGGCGATCAATACAACTGTCATCCATGCAGTCACAATGCCGATGCCGCGAATGCCACGGTCAATCCAATCCAAAAATCTCAAGTCGAGTCTCCTCCCAAAGCCCCTTGCCTGTGCGCTGCTATCTCCCTGCGATATGTTCTTTGCGGCGGTCTTGTCCGGGCTGTTCCGGTTTGTTTCTCGCGGCACGAAAGCCGTCCCAGAAAAGCAGGGCCGCCCCACAGAAAATCGCCACATCAGCGAGATTGAAGGATGGCCAGTGGTATGTCCCGAAATGGAAATCCAGAAAGTCGGGGACCGCCTGATACCGCAGCCGATCAATGACATTGCCAAGTGCGCCGCCGATGACCAGACCGAGCGCAGCAGCGGTCAGTCTATCTGGCGCGCGCCATAACCAGATCAGCAGCCATGCCATGATCCCGGTCGCAAGCGCGACGAGACCCCACCAGGGCACGATCCCGCCAAGCAACCCGAAGCTGACTCCATCGTTCAGGACACGAACAAGATTCAGAAAAGGCAGTATCTCGACTCCGCGCTCCAGCTCCGGTGTGTTCAGGGCGAGCGCCTTTGTGCTCTGATCGAGAAAGAGCGCCGCAAGGGCGCAGAACCCACCCAGAACGCGGCGGTTCATGCCGCCGCCTTCAGATCGGAACGCGCATCACGGATGATCGACCACGACGAATGCAGGAACAGTCCCGCAATCCCGAAGGCGACAATGAGATCTGGCCAGGCACTGCCCAGCCAGACCACCAGCCCGGCCGCGATGACGACCGCAGCATTGCCGATGGCGTCGTTGCGCGAGAACAGCCAGACAGCGCGCATGTTCGCGTCACCCTTGCGAAACCGCAGCAGGGGCAGCACGGACACAACATTGATGACGAGAGCGATCAGGCCCAGAATGCCCATGAGAGCCGCATCCGGCGTTATCGGTTCAAGAGCCCGCATAATGGTCGTGCCGAGCACTCCGAGGCCCAGGAGGCCAAGGAAGATACCCTGGATCAGGGCCGACCGCGCCCGCCACGCGAGACTCCAGCCGATGGCCAGAAGCCCGAGGAAGGTAATTGCGCCATCGCCGATGAAATCGAGGGCGTCGGCTTTCACGGCCTGCGATCCGGCGATAAACCCGCCGATCATCTCGATGACACCGTAGCCGACATTGAGGATAACGACGATCCATAGCGCGCGTCGATAAGCCGGGTCCTGATGGGCCGCACCTTGCTGAATGTCCTCGTCGCTCTCGATGCGGTCAAACCCATACCCCGTTGTCTCAACGGCTTTCTCGATGTCCGGCAAGCGCGCTTCAGGGGCCTTCAGGGTCATGATATGGGTCGCTGCCGACACTTTGACCTCGTCGGGCGCGACCCCTGCAGACTGCGCCGCCCGCTCAATCTGCGCGGCATCCTTGGCGCAATCCATGCCGGAGACGCGGTAAAGGAAGGAGGGGACATCTGCCGTCGATCCGGCGCTGTCGGCGTTGGCCATGGGTGCAATACTCCTGCTAGAGTGAATCAAGAAACAACATATCAGCGAGGAATGATATGGACCAGATCATTGCCGCCCGCAACACCGGGACTGCCGCTATCGAACGAAGGGCGAAGCTGTTTCGTGGCTTTGCGGACCCAAGCCGTCTCGCGATTCTGGGCATTTTGTGCGAGACGCCGTTGGCCGTGCACGAGATCGTGTCGCGCACGGAACTATCGCAACCAAACGTTTCCAACCATCTTCGATGTCTTTTGGATTGTGGGCTTGTCGCCAGCGACCGCGATGGACGCTTCATCCGCTACCGCATCAGCAGCCCGCGCATTGCAGCCCTCTTGAATGATGTGGACGCACTTCTCGATGTGGTCGCGGAGGGTGTTGAGGCATGTGACAATTATTGCGGCACATGAACGTATATTATCGAAGTGGATATGGCTCGATGGCGTTGAGTGACCCTAGTTGTGTGCCGGTCTCGCTTTGAGTGATAGCCAGGTCAGGTGATCGACGGGCTAACGCCTGCTCGCCCCAACCCTGACCGTTTTCAAATCCTGTTGATCCGCCTGCCATCCCGGCAGGTCCGAGAAAACCGACAAGCGCCGCCTGTGGCGTCGGTTTCGGTCGAGAATTCCGGTTCCTCCCACGCGCAGGCGCGCGGTTCCCTCCTAAATTCACGCCCTCCACCCGGTTGCCACGGCCCCGCCAGGCCGCAGGACGGGCTTTGCCCTTACCTGCTCTGCCTTTTGGAATGCATGGGCATTCCAAAGGTCAGAACAGGAAGGCCCGCCCGTCGGCGGAAAGGGGAAGAGACCCGGCCCGCGTCACTCGAAGGAGGGTCACAAATGACCGCAGCGAAGTTTGACGTTTACATCCATGTCATCAATCAGATCGTCGCGCAGATCGAGGCGGGGACGCCGCCCTGGCGCAAGCCGTGGACCGGCGGAGGGGCAGGAGTCAGCTTGCCGGAACGGTTCAACGACGAAGCCTATTGGGGGATCAATATCCTTGTGCTCTGGGCCACGGCGATGGCAAGGGATTACAGCTCGGCCCGGTGGATGACGTTCAATCAGGCGCGGCAGCTCGGGGGGCATGTCCGCAAAGGCGAGAAATCCGCAACGGTCGTGAAGTTTGGCACCTTTGAGCGTGAGGACGAGAACGGGGAGGAACACTAATTCCCCTATGCCAAAGCCTACCGCGTGTTCAACGCTAATCAGATCGAGGGCTGCCCGCTGAATTCTACATCCTGCCCGACCCGCCGCGCGATCTTGGCACGGTGGCCGACCCCGAGCTGGAGGCATTCTTTGCCGCGACCGGCGCGCAGATCGACGTGACTGAGGAGCCGCGCGCCTATTACAACATCAAGACTGACCGCATCCACATGCCGCCGATTGGGACGTTTCACAGGGCCGCAGGGTATTACGGCACTTTGGCGCATGAGCTGACCCACTGGACAGGGTCAACGAAGCGGCTGGACCGTCTCGGCCGGTTCAGTGACCGGAAGGCCTATGCCTTCGAGGAGCTGGTCGCGAACTCTGCACTGTTTTCCTCGGGCAGAAGCTAGGGTTTTCCGCGCATACGCTGGAGCTGAACGCGGCCTATCTCGACAATTGGGTCCGCGTGCTTCGCTCGGACAAGCGGGCAATCTTCAAACATGCGGCGGACGCGCAGCGGGCCTGCGACTACCTCGTCGCCGCGTCTGAGGCCGGGCAGGGGAGCAGGCGGCCTGAGGCCGGGGCTTTTCGGGCTACCGGGGCGTGGTGAAAGGAAAAGATGCCGTAATGGGGCTGTCGGCGAATCGAGCACGTTTCGCTTGTTTGTCAGCATGATCTGAAGTGCCGTTGCCCTTGATGCGCCTGCAGCGCGTCTACGAGGTCGTATGTTTCCATGCGCCTCAATTCCTAAGAATAGAAGGGCAACGACATGAATGTATTTATCGGACTAGATGTATCTCTGACAAGCACGGCGATTTGTGTGCTGGGGCCGCAAGGGAAGGTTGTTGAGGAGTTGGAGGCCGCCAGCGAGCCTGAGGCGCTGGTGCGTGCGATGACGTCATTGCCGTACGCGGTCGATGCGATCGGTCTTGAAGCCGGACCACTGTCCCAATGGCTGAGTAAGGGCATCGAAGAGGCCGGACTTGACGTGGTCTTGATGGAAACGCGGTTGGTGAAAGCCGCTTTGAAAGCCATGCCGATCAAAACCGATCGGCGCGATGCTCAGGGCATTGCGCGCTTGCTTCAAATGGGATGGTACAGGCCCGTGCACCGCAAATCGGTGTCCTCCCAGGAAATCCGCGCGTTGCTGACAGCGCGCAAGTCAGTTCAGCAGGCCATCATCAACCTTGAGCTTTCCATGCGGGGTGTTTTGCGGAACTTCGGTCTGAAGCTGGGACACGTCACCCGGATCAGGTACGAGGCCCGGGTGAGGGAACTGGTTGAGCAGAATGAAATCCTGTCGGCGTCGACAGAGGCCCTTTTGCGCGCGCGTGCGCAGTTGCGCGCCGAGTTGGCTGAATTGGATGCGACAATCGCGGATCTGGCAAAACAAGACGACGTTTGCCGTCTGATGATGACGATGCCAGGCGTCGGTCGGATCGTCGCCCTGACGGTCAAATCCGCGATCGACGATCCGACCCGGTTCGCGCGATCGAAGGATGTTGGTCCGTGGGTGGGGCTGACGCCGAGACGTACGCAATCCGGAGAGATGGACATTGTCGGGCAAATTACTCGAGCCGGTGACCGGGCCCTTCGAACGGCCTTGTATCAAGCGGCGATGATCTTGATGCACCGTGGGTCACCAAACTGGCTCCAGGCCTGGGCGCTCAGAGTGGCCCATCGGCGTGGATCGAAACGGGCCTTGATTGCACTTGCGCGGCGTATTGGCGTTGTATTGCACCGCATGTGGCGAGACGGCACACCATTCCGCCATGTGCAGAGCTCCCCGGCAACGGTCTGAGTAAAATAATTCCAGAACTTGATCTGACGGAGGAACGCACTGCACCTGACGACAGGTACGACGAGGTCCCTTGCCGGGACGAGGTTCCTGGAGATGCCGAAAGCCCGCTAGTTATCGGCTAACGCTGAATACGCGTAAAAGATGGGCACCCAGGACCAGATTTGGACCAGGCATAGAGTGGCAGCCATGCGGCTGACTACGGACGGAAGAGCGAAGCCCGGACAGGGGGGTGTCCTTCAGTCCTGACGTGCCGGTGCAGTGAAAAAGAAAAAGTAAGCTTCTGAATTTGTGCCTTAAAACTCGGAGAAGAATGAGATCTTCGCCGGGATTTTTGACTTGCCCGAAACCCTTGACAGAGGCCCGCCCCATTACGGAAGCTGGCTTTGCGCCCGGGTGGTTTCAACCCGACCTGAAAGGACAGATCCATGAGCACCCCCGAACCCGCAGACTATCCCCGACCGAACGTTACCATCATCGCCGCCCAGAACGACGCCTTCCGCAGGTTTGCCTGCCTTGGCATCACCCCGGATCAGCCGATCCGGGGCCGCCTCGTCGTAACCCGTTCCCTGATCGAGGCCGGCGATGGTTTCGTGACGGAAGCCGTTCAGGCCGCTGGTGCCTTCGACACGTTCGAGCCCGACAACGATCCCGAGGGCTGGCACGATTTCGGGGCGGTGACGATCCGGGGCGAGACCGTGTTCTGGAAGGTGGATCTCTACGAGGCCAGCTCCGACTTCCGATACGGTGCGGAGGCACCCGACAATCCTGCAACCACCATGCGCGTGCTTACCATCATGATGGCGCACGACTGGTAGGGCAGGGCGCACCTCCGTCTTCAACATCGACAGGCCCACTGACCCTCCGAAAGGGAAAGTGGGCCTTTTGTCCTGTTGGTTCCCGGATCCGGGGATCGGTTGCGCGAAGACCCGCGCGGCCCGCTCAAACACGTCGAGAAGGACATGTCATGACTCACACGTTCAAACCCACCACCGTCGCCATCGGCGACCTCGTCGCCCATCCCGCGAATGTGCGGACCAACTCCCCCGAGACCTATGCCTCGGAGAACATCGCAAATCTGAAGGCCAGCATCGCGGTGCTGGGCCTCCTGCAACCGCTGCTCGTCCAGAAGATCGATGGCAAGTTCGGGGTGCTCGCCGGTGGCCGGCGCCATGCGGTGCTCATCGAGCTCGTCGCGGACAAGAGTGCGAAGGGCTTCACCAAGCGCACGAAGATCGACTGCCGTGTGGTGCCGGACGATTGCGATGTGACCACCGCGCTGTCGCTCGCCGAGAACATCACCCAGGCGCCGATGAACGCCATCGACGAGTTCGAGGCCTTCGCCCGGATGATGGAGGTCGACGGTCAGACCCCCGAGACCATCGCCAAGACCTTCGGCACCACGGTCGCCGCCGTCAAAGGCCGTTTGCGCTACGGGCTGATCCATCCCGACATCCGCGCGGCGGCGCGCGCCAAGTCGATCACACTCGACACGATGAAGGCCTTCGCCGATCATCCGAGCCAGGAGGTGCAACGCGAGGTCTTCGAGGCGCTGACCAAAGAGGACAACCATGTCCAGGCCTACACCGTTCGGAACGCGTTGAAGTCGCGCGGCGTCCAGGTCAGCGACGATATCGGGGCCTTCGTGCGGAAAGACTACGAGGCGCGCGGCGGTGCTATCGCGGCCGATCTCCTGGACGAGCATTCCGTGCTCGAAGACTCCGCGCTGGTCGAGACGATCCTCCTCGAAAAACTTGCCGCCGCCGCCGAAGAGACGCGGGCAGAGATCGGCTTTGCCTGGGCCGACGCGGTGATCCAGTACGATTACGCCGCCATGGCAGACTATGACCGGGTCTATCCGGGTCCGGTCGAGCCCAACGATAAAGGCCAGAAGCGCGTGGACGAGATCACCGCCGAACTCGAAAAGCTCGAACATGAGATGGAGAACGAGGAGCTTGAGGACGAGGCCTACAATGATCTCTATGATCGCGTCGATCAGCTGGAGGCCGAGGCCCGGGATCTGCAGGAGGCCTATAGCGCCGAGGATCTTGCGCGCTCCGGCGTGATCGCCGCCTGGTCGCATGGCAAGATCAATCTGCATGTTGGCCTGGTGCGTCCCGAGGACAGGGTCGAAAGCGCGGGCAAAGCCTCGGGTACTTCAAAGGACCAGGGCACGGCGGACAGTGATGAGATCACCTATCCTGCCTCGCTGACCGAGGATCTGAAGACCGAACGCGCGATGGCGCTCGGCGCGGCCATGGCGATGCATCCGGAGGCCACGCTGGATCTCACGCTTTTTAAGCTCGTCACCGATGGGCTGGGCCACAGCATGAGCGTGACCGAAGCGATCAAGGTCGACGCCCGCCAGGAGTATCGCAGCCACGCGAAGATCGAAGAAATCGACACCACCTCGCTCGAGCAGGTGGCAGAGGCCCGTGACGCGCTCGACCTCTCTTGGGCAGATGACCCGAAATCCCCAGCCGATCAGTTCGCCCTCTTCCGGGCACTCGATGCGGGCGAGAAGGCAAAGCTCGTGGCCTTTGTCACGTCAAGTACGACACGACCCTGCTTTGCGCGGGACCGGAAGCGCGACAGCCTGATGCACGATTTCGAGGTCGAGATCATGCCGGACATCCGGGCGCATTGGACGCCGAACGCCGCGCTCTTCAACCGCTTCAAGAAGGCCTGGCTCCTGAAGATCCTCGGCGAGGAGCTGGGGCTGGTGCAGGAGGCGGTGACACTGGCCTCTTCGACCAAGCGGGAGGTCGTCGCCTTCTGCGACAAGCTCTTCACAGAGCCCTTTGCCACGCTGACGGATGCGCAGCGGGCGGCGGTTGCGACGTGGTGTCCGCCGATGATGCAGACGGCGGGTGTCGAACCGGTCGAGGCTTCCGCGGCGGAAACGCCTGAAGACAAAACCGAGGTCGCTGATGCGGCCTGACCCTCTAGGCGACCCGCACATCTGGTGCGGGTCGCACCCCTCCCTCCCATTTACAGGTAAATCCCATGGCACTTCTCAGCTTTTCCGCGGCGCGCGTCGCGGCCCAGATCGCGCATGCGCGCGGCTGCTCTACCTTCCTGCCCAACTGGAACGGACCGGTTGGCAATCCCGCCCTGATCCTGATCGTCGGCAACGGCATCCATCTGCGCTCGAACGGCATCGATGGCACGACGACCCGGATCGTCACGACTGAACGCGCCGATCCGGCCCATGCCTTCGCCGAGGGCATCAACCCGTTCCGCGATCCGGACTGGATGGCGGCCCGGCATGCGGCGTTTCGCGATCTGACCGGCCAGTTCTACACCGACATTCTCGATGACGTGCAGATGCTCATCGATCGGGGCCACGACACCATCCGATTGGCAACCGATGGCCACACGATCCGCGTCTTTGCGCGCCGCGCCGCTGACTACCTGATCGGCGGGATCTACGATGTCCCCTCCGGTCTCGGCGGCACCTTCCGGGTAATCCTCAAGGATGCCAGCGACACCCAGGCACTCGTCCAGAACCGCGGCAACTGCGAGGATTTCGACGAGATGCTGCCCTACCGGGTGCCGCTCGACGCGCTCATCGAGGTCGATGACCGGAGGGTGGCATAGTGGGCTGGCTCTTCTATACTGATCGCCGCGTCAAAACCTACGCCGACGAAAAGGCTGAAATCACCCGGCTCTGTACCTTCGAGACGGACACCCGCAAGACGGTGCTGCTCAAGGCCTGCAAGGTCGGGTCCACCTGGTATGCGGCGGCAAAGGTGACCAATCTTGACGGCACTCCTGTCGAGGACGCGACTTACGCCACCAACGAGGACGGGTCGATCACCTTCGCCGCGGTCTTCCTCACGCGCTACGACGAGGGTTGCTGGGGCTACAAGGACATGGAGGAGAGCGCCGGGCCGGTGGAGTCGCGTGCGCCGCTCAGTCTTGTTGCCCTGTTGTCCGAGCTGAAGGATCCCGACAGCTATGCCCATGCCTGGCGCCAGCGCTGCCGCGATTGGGCGGCAATCCCAGACTACGACGAGGGTGACAGGATCAAACTGGCCGCGCCGGTGACGCTGAGCGATGGCAGCACCTGCCAGATCGTGACCGCCACTCATTACCGGCGCGGAGGGCAAAAACGCCGCTGCTACCGCATCGAGGAGACAGGCGGCCTCGTGCGTCTGTCGAAAGCCTCGCTCGTCGGGTCCGAGCTCCTCGGCTCGGCGAAGAGTGCGGCGAGTCCGGTTCTGGCCGAGTTTTTCGCCGGGAAGGGGTCCTGACCGCTGCCAGCATCGCCATCTGTCCAGCTTTGAGCCGCCTCCGTGCATTCGAAAGCGTAGAGGCGGCTTTTTGTCCTGTCGGACCCACACCCTGAGTCAAAGGACAGACGACATGGACAACCAAAGCCCGGCACTCGCACCCGATTTCCCATCGAAACCACAGCTTCTGCAGGCCATGGCTCTGATCGGCAGCGAGATTGATAAGCAACCGCTCAAGAGCTCATCACTGGCCCGCATCATGCGTGCGACTTTCGGTGGCAGCGATGCCAGCGGTGCGTGGGACTGGCGCATGGCCTACGA
Source organism: Hoeflea sp. CAU 1731 (assembly GCF_039888615.1). NCBI lineage: Bacteria > Pseudomonadati > Pseudomonadota > Alphaproteobacteria > Hyphomicrobiales > Rhizobiaceae > Hoeflea > Hoeflea sp. CAU 1731. The sequence goes on from NZ_JBDQQS010000029.1 coordinate 28,010, forward strand.
CATGATGCAGGCCGCCGCGGTCATGCAAGTTGTGCGGGACAGCGGTTCTGAGGTGCTCGCGGCAGTCAGGTATCTCGCGTCGCGGCTCCTGACCGAGACACGGCGCTCCGAGCAACAGATCCGGCTGCAGCAGTTTTCGACGCCGCTGCCTTATGCGGGATTGGTCACACGCGCTTCCGCCATTCGTCCGGGCGAAACCTTCCTCGAACCCTCGGCAGGCACCGGTGCGCTGGCCGGTTTTGCCGTCCGCGCGGGCGGCAAGCCAATGCTCAACGAGATCGACCCCTTTCGCCGTGCGCTTCTCGAGGCGATCTTTGATACGCAGGTGACCGGCTTCGACGCCGAGCATATCGACGATCTGCTGACGGCGCCCGAGCTTCCCGGCATCATCATCATGAACCCGCCCTTCGCCTCCTCGGTCGATCGGTCGCGGGACAGGCATATCGCGGCCAAGCATCTCGTCTCGGCAGCGAAGCGCCTTGCGCCCGGCGGGCGTCTCGTGGCGATCATGCCGATGGGCTTCTCCTCGGAGCGGGACGTGGCCCATTGGGCACGGGCCTCCGCTATTGCAAAGCCGCGCCTAGCGCTGACGATACCGGGTCATGTTTACCGCAAGCTTGGCACCACGGTGGAAACCCAGCTCATGGTGTTCGACAAGATTCAGGACGAGGTCGAGTTCGTCCGTGCGGCTGTCGACGATCTGGATGCGGCCCTGCAAATCGTCGACGACGTCGCCGCGACCCGACCGGCCGCCCCTCCTGTCCAGGCCAGGGCACTGGCCACCTCGCGGCAGGGCGGCTCTCTCGCCGTGCGCAAGCGCCTGGTTGCTGCAACCTCTTCTGCCAAACCGACAGCCCACGCCGCGATCCCGCTTGTCTTCACCAGTTTCGATACCTCGCGCGAGAACACGCCTGTCTCCGACATCTATGCCCGATACCGCCCTCAGAGGATCGAGATCGCGGGTGCCCGGGAACATCCGACCCCGCTGGTCGAGAGCATCGCCATGGCGTCGGTTGCACCCCCGGTCCCATCGAATGAAGCCGCCTCGGAACTGCGACTGCCCGGGCATTTGATCGAGGAGGGTCATCTCTCAGAAGCGCAGCTCGAGACCATCCTCATGGCGAACGATGCCCACGCGCGCGACCTGCCGGGGCAGTTTACCATTGACGAGGACCAGACCCGGATGACCCGCGCCGACGACGATCCGAAAGCGAAGGCCTATCGGCTCGGCTATTTCCTCGGCGACGGTACCGGCTGCGGCAAGGGCCGGGAATGCGCCGGGCTCATCCTGGTGAACTGGCTCGCCGGGCGGCGCAAGGCGATCTGGATCTCCAAATCCGCCACGCTCATCGAGGACGCCATCCGCGACTGGACCGATCTCGGCGGCTCGCCCGCCGACATCCAGCCGCTCTCGAAATGGAAACCCGATCAGGAAATCCCCATGGGAGACGGCATCCTCTTCGTCACCTATGCGACGCTGCGGTCCGCGGGAAAATGCGGACGCACCCGGCTCGCGCAGATCCTCGACTGGATGGGCGAGGAATTCGACGGCGTTCTGGCCTTCGACGAGGCCCACGCCATGCAGAACGCCGCCGGGTCAGAGGCGGGCAGGGGGGTCAAGCCTTCCCAGCAGGGCCTCGCCGGGCTGCGCCTGCAACTCGCTGCGCCCCGTGCCCGGGTCTTCTATGTCTCGGCGACGGGTGCCACCAGCGTGCAGAATCTGGCCTATGCCTCCCGGCTCGGTCTCTGGGGTCCCGGCCCGGAATATCCGTTCCCGAGCCGGGAGAGTTTCGTCTCGGCCATGGAGGCTGGAGGGGTGGCGGCAATGGAAGTCGTAGCGCGCGATCTGAAGACCCTCGGCTTCTACACCGCGCGGGCGCTCAGCTTCGATGGCGTGGAATACGACGTGCTCGAACATGCGCTGACACCCGCCCAGATTGAAATCTATGACGCCTATGCCGGGGCCTTCCGGACCATCCACCAAAATCTCGAGGCGGCCCTGACCGCGACCGGCGTCAACGATGCTTCCGGTCAGACGAACGCCTCCGCCGCGAAGGCCTCGGCAAAGTCGCGCTTCGAAAGCACCAAGCAGCGCTTCTTCAACCATCTTCTGATGGGCATGAAAGCCCCGACCGTCATCCGCGCCATCGAGCAGGATGTCGCAGAGGGCTATGCTTGCGTCATCCAGGTGGTCTCCACGGGCGAGAGCCTCCTGAAACGCCGGCTCGAAGCGATGGACCCGGAAGACGAGCTGGTGGAAGGTGCGCTGACACCGCGCGACTATGTGTTATCCAAAGCTTTGGATAAGATGTTATATGCCGCGTCACCATTATGCGGAGTTCTGGGTTTCAAGCTGTTGTTCTGGTGATTCATTTTCGGATTTCCGCTTTTGATAATCATGATGCCTCTGCTCTCAACCGCAGAAGGACATCCCCCATGAACTCCCCCTCGAACTCTCCGGACCGTGCGCACGACGGCGCCGACAGCCTCGCTCTGGTCGCCGCGTACCACGCCGACATACCCGGGCTTTCCCCGGGCGCGCTGAGTGCCGCCCGTCATTTTCTGAAGTGGGCGCAGGCACAGAAGGCCCCTGTCCGTGACCTCGACGCTTCGGCCGTAGGCAGGTTTCTTCGCCATCGCTGCCGATGCGGCGGCTACAGCCCCAATCAATTGCGGAGCCCGATGTATGCTACTTATACCCGGCGGTTTCTTCGATATCTCGAAGAGACCGGCGTGGTTGCGATCCCAAATGACACTGCCCGGCTTGGACAGCATCTGGAGGCTTTCGCGAAGAAGCTCGACGCCGTTGGCTACAGCAAGGTGTCGCGCACATCATTGCTCCGCCATGCCAGTCATTTTGTCGAATGGGTTCTGCAACAGCGAGTGCCGGTGACCGCAATCGGTGACGCAACCATCGACCAGTTCGCGCGGCACGAATGCCGATGCGGGGAGATGACCAAGCATGGCGACAGGGTGCTGGCGTCTCACTACAAGAACCGCAAGCGAGGTGCCCGTGCGCTTGTTCGACACCTGATTGACGAAGGCCTGATCCCACCCGAAGCACCTGGCTTCTCCGCAAAAGACCCACGTCTGACCGGCTTCGAGGAGTGGTTACGCCGCGAACGTGGAGTGACGTCCGAGACAGTACGGCGCTATTTGAACGAAGCCGACCGCTGGCTGGATCGCCTTGGGGAGACCTCGAAGGAATATGATGCCGCATCCATCCGGTCGATCGTCCTGGAGCAAGACGAAGAACGCTCCCGATCATCCGTGCGCATGACGGTCACCGTGCTTCGCGCCTATCTACGCTTTACAATCCTCCAGGGTGCATGCGCCCCGTCGCTGCTCCATGCGGTGCCACCGGCGGCTCGACGCAAACTATCGACCCTCCCGCGCACGATCCCCACGGAGAAGATCGAAGAGATCATTGCTTCCTGTCGTACCGATACGCCTGTCGAGATCCGCGACCGCGCCATATTGCTCCTCCTCGCCCGGCTGGCCCTGCGTGCGGGAGACATCTGGCAGTTGCGGCTGGCCGATATCGACTGGCGCGCGAGCCGGCTACGATTGCACGGCAAGGGCAGACGTGGCGTGATGATGCCTTTGCCCCAGGATGCCGGTGACGCGCTGCTGGCCTATATCGAGGATGCACGTCCCATGGTTGCGTCGGAAAGGGTTTTCCTGCGAACTCAAGCTCCTTTCACCCCGTTACGATCCTCTGCCGAGATCGCGGGGATCATCTCCCGTATCCTGAACCGTGGAGGTTTTACCGGTTTGCCCACAGGTTCCCATGTTTTTCGCCATTCGCTGGCATCCGCCTGGCTGCGGGGAGGTGCGGATCTTGACCAGATCGGTGCCGCGCTGCGCCACACCTCGCGTGACACCACCGCGATCTATGCCAAGGTCGATGTCGAGATGTTGGCAGACGTGGCGCAACCATGGCCGGGGTACGCGTCATGATACATCACCACGTTGATCGCTTCGTCCAATTCAATCGAGCTCTTGGAAAGAAGTTCACCGCGCAGGAGGTATCCTTGCGCGCCTTCGCGGATTTTGCCGCGGAACGATCTATCACGCATGTGACGGCAGCACTGATCCTCGAATGGGCTGGCGGCGCCACGACGCCGGATGCCGCGCAGGCCCGATTTGATCGCGCCCGCGCGCTGGCGGTGTTCCTGCATGCGGAAGACGCACGGCACGAGTTTCCAGCAATGGGCTTGCTTGGCCGTTCTCGACGGCGACGACCGGCACCGCACATACTGACACAAGACCAGATCAGTCGGATCATGCAGGAAGCGCTTCTGGTGCCCGGTCTGTCGCCGATCAGCCCGCTGACCTACCACTACCTATTCGGGCTTCTTGCCTCGACAGGTCTGCGGATTTCCGAAGCATTGTCGCTCCAGCGCGCCGATTTGACAGAGGACGGCCTCGTGGTTCGCAAGGGCAAATTCGGCAAGAGCCGACTGGTGCCCATTCATGCTTCGACCCGCAATGCACTGGACCAATATCTCGAGGCCCGCGGCAGGTTACGCAGTGTGGGCGACGACCTGTTCGTTCTCGGCCACGGGCATGCTCCGACGAAGACCAGGGTCCATGTGGTTTTCGTGCGGATCGTGCGCAAGCTTGGCTATCGCAATCCGACAGGCCCGGGTCCCAGGCTGCACGATCTGCGCCACACCTTCGCAGTGCGGTCCCTTGAGGCCTGCGGGAACAATCCGCAGGCGGTGTTGCGGCATATGAAGGCTCTGAGCACCTATCTCGGCCATGTCGATATTGCCAACACCTACTGGTACCTTGAGGCCACGCCGGTTCTGCTGAAGATGATCGCGGCAACCGCCGAGGAGACTTGGATCGGAGGTGCGGCATGACCCCGCTCGCCCCCGACCTTTCCGCCTTTCTACAAACCCATCTTCCCGATGAATGCGGGGCAAGCCGACATACAATTGCGGCCTATGCCAGAGCGTTCACCCTCTTGCTGCGGTTTGTCACCAGGCGGCTCAAGCGAACCCCTTCGGAACTGTTCATCGAGGATCTTGATGTGCAGACGGTCAGAGCGTTTCTCGAATATATCGAAGAGGGACGCGCCAACTCCGTCCGGTCCCGCAACGCACGGCTGGCGGCGATCAAATCGTTTTTCCGTTTCGTCGAACATCGCCACCCGGCCTGCCTTGAGCAGGCAATGATGATCCGTGCCATGCCGACCAAGCGTACAGACGCCAAGCTGATCGATTATCTTACCAAGGAAGAAGTCCGCACCTTGCTTGCCGCGCCGAACTGCCACACGCCGGGCGGATTGCGGGACCGCGCCATGCTGCATCTGGCCTATGCCGCAGGGTTGAGAGCGTCAGAACTTCTGGCGGTGCGGCTGGACGATTTTCCCGACGGGTCGTTTTCCAGCGTGCGTATATTGGGCAAGGGGCGGCGCGAGCGTGTGCTGCCACTCTGGAAGGAGACTCAAAGCGCCATTCGCGCGTGGCTGGCAATCCGGCCCGGTCAAGTCGGACCGGAACTGTTTCTGAACCGTGATGGGCGGCGAATGACGCGGGACGGATTTGCGTACCGGCTAAAGCTGCATGTGGCGACGGCCAAACGCTCGACGCCGTCGATTGCCGCAAAACATGTCACTCCGCATGTACTGCGGCACAGCTGCGCCATGCACACCCTGCAGGCCACCGGTGATATCCGCAAAGTCGCGCTCTGGCTTGGCCACGCCAGTATCCAGACGACCGAGATGTATCTGCGCGCGGATCCGACCGAGAAGCTTGCGCTGCTGGAGGCACATCACGCACCTCTTATCAAACCCGGCAAGTTTCGGGAGCCCTCGGACAAGCTGATGCAGATCCTGGCCGTCGCTGCGCAACGTTCCTGAACGTTCGGGCAATTAATGGCGTCCCGCTTTCTGCGGGGCGCTATTCCATGACATAGCCGAGGGCCCGGTAACCGGTTCTTCTTTTGGCTGCCATTCTGGCGAGAACCGGAACGGAACTGTCGACATAGTCGACAACCAGAACGTCTTTCTTGTCGTCATGTCGCCGGTGCAATCTGCCGACATACTGTGCGAGCGTGCCCTTCCAGGCGATCGGCATGGTCAGGAACAGGGTATCGAGCCGCGCATCATCAAAGCCCTCGCCGATATACCGCCCTGTCGCGAGGATCAGCCGTTCTTCATCATCGGCAACGTTCAACGCCGCATGCGCTGTCTTCCGGTCTTTTGCCGACATGCCACCACGGAGGACGACGATATTCCTGGCGAACCTTGAGAACCGTTGCTGGAGATAGTCGAGGTGATCCTTTCGTTCGGTCAGAACAATCGGCGAGCGCTTGGCCTCAAGCGATTTCAGCACGTCATCGAAGATCAGATCATTTCGGGCCTCATTCTCCGCCAGCGCCGCATAGATTGCGGGCATCGACGGGCGCTCGGCCGTGGCGAGCGCCTCCGGCAGCCGGAATCTTGTGTGACGTTCCCGCGCCCGATGGCGAAGGCCGCTTTCGGCCGCCTGCGATTTGGCGCTCACCTGATGGCGCACCGGACCGCATTGCATGAAGATGATCGGGTGATGCCCGTCCTTTCGGGCGATTGTCGCCGACAATCCGGCGACATAGCGGGCCTTCGACCTGCGGGCGACGAGTTCGAAGCTCGCGGCGGACAGGTGATGGCATTCATCGACGACAAGATGGCCGTAATCGGCAACCACGTCGTCAACTTCACCCTTGCGAACGAGGCTCTGGATGAGCGCCACGTCGATCACACCCGTGGGTTTGCGTTTTCCGGCGCCGATTGTGCCGATCTGCTTGGGGTCGATATGCAGGAACGAACCAAGCCGTTCGACCCACTGACTCAGCAATTCCCGGCGGTGCACCAGAACCAGCGTGTTGCGGGCACGATGTGCGATCAGCGCCGAGGCCACGACCGTCTTGCCGAAGGCGGTGGTGGCGGCCAACACGCCGGTATCATGTTCGGCCAATGCATCAAACGCCCCCAATTGCAGTTGTCGAAGCTCGCCTCGGAAGCTCACAGTGTCTGGCAAAGGGGCTCCGTCCTCGCGCAAATCGTCAACTTCGACGGTCGTCCCGTGATCGGCGAAGAACCCGGTCATCTCATCAAGACAACCACGCGGCAACGCGACGTGCCGGGGATGCAACTCGGCGCAGGACACAATGCGTGGCTTCCCGAATGTCGGCAGCCGCATCGCTTGTGCCCGGTAAAATTCGGGGTTCTGGAATGCGGCCAACCGCACCAGTTGGGCAATCATGGCCGATGGAAGGTCGGACCGGTCGATGTAAATCTGATCGGCGACCGTCACCGTAATGGTCTGCGGGATGGACATTTTTAGTCGACGCGGCGTGCTGCGGCGTGACGGAGGCATTTTCCACGGCTCGTCCGCCTGCTCGTCTTCTACCGGCATGCGTACACCCAGCACCCGCCCGGAAAGCTCCGCCGCTTCCACCAGTTCTGTCACCGCCGCCATCGTCATTCTTGGCAGGGAAGACAAATAGGCCCACTGATCGTCATATGTCCGTAGGCCGGCATCGACAAAGACGCTGTTGCCCACCTTGCGGGCGGTGTTCTGGAGCGGCAGCGCGATCAGGTTGCCAAAGCCGCCGAGCGGCATGGTGTCCTGGTTCGGAAACAGCCGATCATAGGAGGCGAAGCCGATTTCAGGCCGTCGCTCCATCGTTTCCGTGATCAGGACGGATCCAAGCTGGCGCGCCAGACGAGCGGAGACCGGTTCGGAGAAGAAGATCCAGACGTGGCCTCCGTTGCCCGACCTCGAACGTTCCAGCGCTGCGGGCACACCCTTCACCCGGCAGGTTTCGAGCAGCGCATTGGCGTCTTGCGCCCAGGATGCCTTGTCAAAATCCGCCGCCAGGAACCAGCATGTATCGCCGGGCAGCAGCGGATAGACGCCAGCGACAAAGTCGCCGCCCCGACCATCTTCGCCGCGCAGGTGTCTTTCAATGACGCCTTCATCCGGCGGCTTGAACTTCTGATGGGGGCATTCGCCGCATTTGACCTTGGGTTTGCCACAGATGCCCTTCACCCATTCGTTGGCACAAGCAGGCGAATATCCTGAGCGACCGGTCTTCCTGTTTGCCCAGCGCACCGGAAACACGTCAGGCCGACCGGCGAACAGGCGGCGGAACAGCTCGACCTTTTGGTGCGACGGAGAAGCATTCGTAACTGGGGCGTTCTCGAATGAGGATTGTCTCACTGCCGGCACGTGCTCTGCAGCGAGACGCGCCTCTAGCGCTGCAACGTCGCGCTGAAGCTGCGCTCGTTCGACATCCAGATCGGCCAGACGGGCTCGAACCCGTGCCAACTCCGCCTCAATGTCGCTTCTGTCCGCCACCTGCGATTTCCACCCAAACCTTTCCGCCCCGTCCAGCATAAAGCGCGAAAGCGACAGGCGTAAGCGGGTCCGGCCGCTCGTCGGCCGGACCGCCGAGCGGAGAGGTCGAGGGGGAGTTCATGGGGGATGTC